>NZ_JBSFCI010000021.1:0-143435 GCF_053593375.1 Streptomyces sp. NPDC002309
CCCTCCCCGGGGGGCCCCCGCGGGGGTCCCGTTGTCACTAAACGGGGCCGGCCCCGAGTTCTGGGAACTCGGGGCCGGACCCTTCTCGTCACTCGGCGTTCAGAGGCTCACGCCTCGAACACCTCACGCACCAGCTGCTCCTGCTCCGCCTGGTGCCGCTTCGCGGAACCCACCGCGGGCGACGAGCCGTGCGGCCGCGAGATGCGGCGCAGGCGCTCGCCGTGCGGGACGTCCGCGCCGACCGCCAGGTCCAGGTGGTCGATCAGGTTGAGCGCGATGAACGGCCAGGCACCCTGGTTCGCCGGCTCCTCCTGGGCCCACAGGTATTTCTCGGCGTTCGGGTACTTCTTGATCTCCGCCTGGAGCTCGGCGCCCGGCAGCGGGTACAGCCGCTCGATGCGGATGATCGCCGTGTCCGTGACGCCGCGCTTGACCCGCTCGGCCTCCAGGTCGTAGTAGACCTTGCCCGCGCAGAAGACGACCTTCTTCACCGCGGCCGGGTCCACCGACGCGTCGCCGATGACCGGACGGAAGCCGCCCGTGGTGAACTCCTCCGCCTTCGACGCGGCGGCCTTCAGGCGCAGCATCGACTTCGGCGTGAAGACGACCAGCGGCTTGTGGTGCGGGTTGTGCACCTGCCACCGCAGGAGGTGGAAGTAGTTCGACGGGGACGTCGGCATCGCGACCGTCATGTTGTTCTGGGCGCAGATCTGGAGGAACCGCTCCGGGCGCGCGGACGAGTGGTCCGGGCCCTGGCCCTCGTAGCCGTGGGGGAGGAGCAGCGTCACACCGCTCGTCTGGCCCCACTTCTGCTCGGCCGACGAGATGAACTCGTCCACGACCGTCTGCGCACCGTTGACGAAGTCACCGAACTGAGCCTCCCACAGCACGAGTGCGTCGGGGCGGGCGAGCGAGTAGCCGTACTCGAAGCCCATCGCCGCGTACTCGGACAGCAGGGAGTTGTAGACGTTCAGGCGTGCCTGGTCCTCCGACAGGTACTGCAGCGGCGTGTACTCCTCGCCGGTGCTGCGGTCGATGATGACCGCGTGCCGCTGGCCGAAGGTGCCGCGCTGGGAGTCCTGGCCCGCGAGCCGGACCGGGACGCCCTCCAGGAGCAGCGAGCCGAAGGCGAGGGTCTCGCCCATGCCCCAGTCGATCGTGCCGTCCTCGACCATCGTCGCCCGGCGCTGCATCTGCGGCAGCAGACGCGGGTGGACGGTGATGTGGTCGGGGATGTTGACCTGGGACTCGGCGATCCGCTTGACGATCTCCGCGGAGACGGCCGTGTTCACGGCGACCGGGAACTCGGCCCGCGTGTCCGGGGTCTCCACCGACGCCGGCTGCGAGGTGGCCTCACGGACCTCGGTGAAGACCTTCTCCAGCTGGCCCTGGTAGTCCTGGAGCGCCTGCTCGGCCTCTTCCAGGGTGATGTCGCCGCGACCGATGAGGGACTCGGTGTAGAGCTTGCGCACCGAGCGCTTCTTGTCGATCAGGTCGTACATCAGCGGCTGGGTGAAGGCCGGGTTGTCCGACTCGTTGTGACCGCGGCGGCGGTAGCAGATGAGGTCGATCACCACGTCCTTGTTGAACGCCTGGCGGAACTCGAAGGCCAGCCGCGCGACGCGGACCACGGCCTCCGGGTCGTCGCCGTTCACGTGGAAGATCGGGGCCTCGATCATGCGGGCCACGTCGGTGGCGTACATCGAGGAGCGCGAGGACTCGGGCGCCGCGGTGAAGCCCACCTGGTTGTTGATGACCACGTGGACCGTGCCGCCGGTGCGGTAGCCCCGCAGCTGCGACATGTTCAGGGTCTCGGCCACCACGCCCTGGCCCGCGAAGGCCGCGTCGCCGTGGATCGCGACCGGCAGGACCGTGAAGTCCGTGCCGCCCTTGTTGACGATGTCCTGCTTGGCGCGGGCGATGCCCTCGAGGACCGGGTCGACCGCCTCCAGGTGCGAGGGGTTCGCGGCCAGCGAGACCGTGATCTGCTCGCCGTCCAGGCCCGTGAAGGTGCCCTGGGCGCCCAGGTGGTACTTGACGTCGCCGGAGCCGTGCATCGACTTCGGGTCGAGGTTGCCCTCGAACTCGCGGAAGATCTGCGCGTACGACTTGCCGACGATGTTCGCGAGGACGTTCAGCCGGCCGCGGTGGGCCATGCCGATGACGACCTCGTCCAGGCGGGACTCGGCCGCGCTGTCGATGACCGCGTCCAGCAGCGGGATGACCGACTCGCCGCCCTCGAGGGAGAAGCGCTTCTGGCCGACGTACTTCGTCTGCAGGAAGGTCTCGAACGCCTCGGCCGCGTTCAGCCGGCGCAGGATGCGCAGCTGCTCCTCGCGCTCCGGCTTGGTGTGCGGGCGCTCGATGCGGTCCTGGATCCACTTGCGCTGCTTGGGGTCCTGGATGTGCATGAACTCGATACCGGTGGTGCGGCAGTACGAGTCGCGCAGCACGCCCAGGATGTCGCGCAGCTTCATCAGGGACTTGCCGGCGAACCCGCCGACGGCGAACTCGCGCTCCAGGTCCCACAGGGTCAGGCCGTGCTCGGTGACGTCCAGGTCGGGGTGCTTGCGCTGGCGGTACTCCAGCGGGTCGGTGTCGGCCATGACGTGGCCCCGGACCCGGTAGGAGTGGATCAGCTCGAAGACGCGGGCGGCCTTGGTGACGTCGTCGTCGTGGCTGGCGTCGATGTCCTTGAGCCAGCGGACCGGCTCGTAGGGGATGCGCAGCGCCTCGAAGATGCCGTCGTAGAAGCCGCTCTCGCCGAGCAGCAGGTTCGCGACCTGGCGGAGGAACTCGCCGGAGGCGGCGCCCTGGATCACCCGGTGGTCGTAGGTCGACGTGAGCGTCATGACCTTCGAGATGCCGAGCTTGTTCAGGGTGTCCTGGGACGTGCCCTGGAACTCCGCCGGGTAGTCCATGGCGCCGACGCCCATGATCACCGACTGGCCGGGCATCAGGCGCGGGACCGAGTGGACGGTGCCGAGGCCACCGGGGTTGGTCAGGGAGACCGTGACACCGGTGAAGTCGTCCATCGTCAGCTTGTTGTCGCGGGCGCGACGGACGATGTCCTCGTAGGCCTGCCAGAACTCGAAGAAGTTCAGCGTCTCGGCCTTCTTGATCGCCGCGACGACCAGCTGGCGGTCGCCGTTCGGCTTGACCAGGTCGATGGCGAGACCGAGGTTGATGTGCGGCGGCTTGACCAGGGTCGGCTTGCCGTCCTTCTCGCCGAACGACCAGTTCATCGCCGGCATGGCCTTGATGGCCTGCACCATCGCGTAGCCGATCAGGTGCGTGAAGGAGATCTTCCCGCCCCGGGCGCGCTTCAGGTGGTTGTTGATGACGATGCGGTTGTCGAACAGCAGCTTCACCGGGACCGCGCGGACCGAGGTGGCCGTCGGCAGCTCCAGCGAGGCGTTCATGTTCTTCACGACCGCGGCGGCCGGGCCGCGCAGCGTGACCAGCTCGGGGCCCTCAGGGGCGCCGGCGGCCGGCGCGGCGGCCTTGGCCGCCGGCTGCTGCGGCTTGGCGGCGGCCGGCGCGGGAGCAGCGGCCTTCGGCGGCGCGGGGGCCGGAGCCGGCGCGGGAGCCGCGGCGGGCTTCGGGGCCGCGGGCGCGGCCGGGGCCGGGGGAGCGGTCTGCGCGGGTGCCTGAGCCGGGGGGGCCGCGGGGGCCGCCGGCGCCGGGGTGGCAGCTGCCCCCGGCTTGTAGTCGGCGAAGAAGTCCCACCAGGCGCGGTCTACCGAATTCGGGTCCTGGAGGTACTGCTGATAGATCTCGTCGACGAGCCACTCGTTCGGACCGAACGCGGCAGCGGGATTCTTGCCCGCGGCGCCCGCGTCGGTCGTCGGGGTAACGCCCGGCCGGAGGCTGGGCGAGCTCGATGTGTTACTGGGGGACTGTGGCGACACGGCGGCAACCGCCCTCTTCCGCTTCACAAGGTGATGGACAGCGGGAATCAACGCTACGCCTCCATGACCGGGAAGGTCAGGTCGGGTCCGTTCAACGTCGCGCAAGTCACATCGAAGGGCGTGTTTCGGGGGCTGGAATGGCGGGAAACAAGCGTGGTTCCGCTGCGAAAGGGGTACGGCGACGCAGACCCGGCGCGTGCGCGACGCGGGCCTCTGCCTGATCACACGTGTCCGACAGCGCGGACGCCCGTGGATCTTGTGGCTCCGCTTCGAACTTTACGTCAACTTGGCACAGAAGGCAGTCCCGGAAGAGTGATAAGAATCCGGCAACCCCGCTCGGATTCAGCCACTCCGATCCTGCCGCCGTGCAGATCCACCGCCCAGCGGGCGATCGCCAGGCCGAGGCCGGTGCCGCCGTCGCTGCCGGGGCCGTGCGGCCGGCTGACCGCTCCCCGGTTGAATCGCTCGAAGACCCGGTGCCACTCCGAGCGCGGGATGCCCGGACCTTCGTCCAGGACCTCCAGCTCCAGCGACTCCGGCCGCGACCCGCGCCGGGCCTTCACGGTCACACGGCCGTGCGGCGGGCTGTGCTTGACCGCGTTGTCGATCAGATTGACCACGACCTGGTGGATCCGCTCCGGGTCGGCGTGCGCGGTCAGCTCGGGCGGGGACACGTCGAGGTGCAGATGGACGTCCGTGCGCGTGTGGCTGCCGGAGCCCGAGGCCATGGCGGCGCGCGCGGAGGCGACCATGTTGGCCTCCTTCAGCACCCCGGACAGATACGGCCACACCTCGAAGCGCCGCTGCTTGAGCGGGACGACGCCGTTGTCCAGGCGGGACAGGTCGAGCAGCGTCTCGACCAGGCGCCCGAGCCGCTCGGTCTGCTTCAGGGCCGTGCGCATGGTCTCGGGGTCGGCCCGGGTGACGCCGTCCACGATGTTCTCCAGCACGGCGCGCAGCCCCGCGATCGGGGTCCGCAGCTCGTGGGAGACATTGGCCACCAGCTCCTTGCGCTGGCGGTCCTCGGCCTCCAGGTCGTCGGCCATGCGGTTGATGGTGACGGCCAGGTCGCCCAGCTCGTCCCAGCGGTTCTCCCGCACCCGGCGGGTGTAGTCGCCGTGCGAGATGGAGCGGGCCACCGCGTTCATCTCGTCCAGGGGCGAGGTGAGCGAATGCGCCACGAACTGCGTTATCAGCAGCGTGGCGATCATCGAGAACACCGTGATGAAGCGCAGCTCCGTCTCGGTGCGCAGCGCGATCATCATCAGACCGGTGGTGATCAGCACCGAGATGACGACCAGCGCGCCCAGCTTCGTCTTGATCGAGAACGGGCGTACGCCGCCCCAGGGTTCCCCGGGGCTCCTCCGTGCGGCCGGCCGCCCGTCGCTCATGGCGTCGGCGTCTCCAGCGCGTAGCCCACGCCGTGCACCGTGCGGATCCGCTCGGCGCCGATCTTCCGGCGCAGCGCCTTGATGTGGCTGTCGACGGTCCGGGTCCCGGAGGCGTCCGCCCAGTCCCACACCTCGGCCAGCAGCTGCTCACGCGAGAGCACCGCGCGCGGCGTGTTCGCCAGGCAGACCAGCAGGTCGAACTCGGTGGGGGTGAGGTGCACGTCCTCGCTGCGCACCCGTACCCGGCGCTGCGCGTGGTCGATCTCCAGCTCGCCCAGGCGCAGGATGCCGCTGCGCGGCGTGGCGGCCGCGACCGCGGCCCGCTCCACCCGGCGCAGCAGCACATGCACGCGCGCGGCCAGCTCTCGCATGGAGAAGGGCTTGGTCATGTAGTCGTCGGCGCCGACGCCGAGGCCGACCAGCATGTCGGTCTCGTCGTCGCGCGCGGTGAGCATCAGTACCGGCACCGGCCGCTGGGCCTGCACGCGGCGGCAGACCTCCAGGCCGTCGAAGCCCGGCAGCATGATGTCGAGGATCAGCAGATCGGGCTGCCATGCCTCGGCCGTGTCGACGGCGGCCGGACCGTCGCCGGCGGTCTGCACGAGGAATCCCTCGGCGCGCAGACGGGCCGCGATGGCGTCGACGATCGTCGCGTCGTCCTCGACCACCAGTACCCGGCGCTGAGCGCCCTGGGTGGCCGCCGCCGTGCCGTTCTGGGAGGTGTGTGTCTGCTCCATCGCCCGCCCCTGAAGTGTGCTTTCCGGAATCCGTGGGGTGATCCCATGACTGCGATTGACGCTTGAATGATCGGCGTCAGGCAAGCAGCGTACGGGGAGTCACCGTGGCTCGGCTATTCCGGTCGGACGCCGAGGTGCACGACGTCGGGAACGCCCCGGGCAACCGGGATCTCTTCGGTACGCACATGCCGGAAACCGGCATTCCACAAGGTTCCTTCAAATTCCGGGGAGGGTTTCGCCGACCATACGGCGAGTACCCCACCGGGCCTCAACGTCCTTGCGCAGCATGCGAGTCCGGCCTTCGAGTAGAGCCCCGAGTTGGCCTCCGTGACCGTCCAGTCGGGGCCGTTGTCGATGTCGAGACACAGCGCGTCGAACGTGTCGGAAGTCTCATTGACGTAGGCGATCAGATCCGCTTCGACGATGCGCGTGCGTGGATCGGCCAGCGCATTGCGCGAAACCGCCGAAAGAGGCCCCGCGCGATGCCAGTCGATGACCGCGCGTTCCCTCTCGATCACCGTGATCCCGCCCCAGCGCGGGTTGCCCGCGGCATGTGCGAGCGAGAATCCGACACCGAGTCCGCCGATCAGCACCAGCGGGTCGGGGCGGCCGTCGAGGGCGTCGAGCGCCGCGTCGACCAGGCGCCGTTCCGACCGTCCGTCGGACGTGTCCATCAGGAAGCAGCCGTTGGCGATGATCTGCAGCAGCGCGCCGTGCCGCCGCAGCACGACCTCGCCGTGCGGGCCCTCGCGACGGTCCAGGACTTGGGGGATGTCGTGGCTCGTGGGCATCGGCCCATCCTGGCACTTCCGTGACGGCACGTTGACGGAATTCCGTATGCCCCATGAACGGTTCGGGTCCTTCGGGCCCTTCGGTTCGATCGGCGCGGGAGGCCCTCGCGGTGATCGCTCACAGCGAACGCTCCCGGGGGAACAACGCGCCGCGGCCAGGCATTGAGTCGGCATAGCTCAACTTGACTGCCGAAGGGGAGATCATGGCTTCGACGTCCACACCGCTCACTCTGCCCGTGCTGCCGCTCGACGGCGAGGTCGTCCTGCCCGGCATGGTGGTCCCGCTGGACCTGAGTGACGCAGATGTCCGGGCGGCGGTGGAGGCCGCGCAGGCGGCTGCCCGTGACACGCCCGGAAAGCCGCAGGTCCTGCTGGTGCCGCGCAACGACGGCAGCTACGCGAGCACGGGTGTGCTCGGCACGGTCGAGCAGGTCGGCCGGCTCGCCGACGGTGACCCGGGCGCCCTGATCAGGGGCCGCAGCCGGGTGCGGATCGGCGCCGGGACCACCGGGCCGGGCGCGGCCCTCTGGGTCGAGGGGACCGGCCTCGACGAGAACGTGCCGGACCCGCTGCCCGGGCACGTGACGGAACTGGTCAAGGAGTACAAGGCACTGGCCTCGGCATGGCTGAAGAAGCGGGGTGCCTGGCAGGTCGTCGACCGGGTGCAGGCCATCGACGACGTGTCCGCCCTGGCCGACAACTCGGGCTACTCGCCCTTCCTGACCCTCGACCAGAAGATCCGGCTGCTGGAGACCCCCGACCCGGTGGCCCGTCTCAAGCTCGCCACCCAGCAGTTGCGCGACCACATCGCTGAGCAGGACGTCGCCGAGACGATCGCCAAGGACGTCCAGGAGGGCGTCGACAAGCAGCAGCGGGAGTTCCTGCTGCGGCGTCAGCTGGAGGCCGTCCGCAAGGAGCTGCGCGAGCTGAACGGCGAGCAGGAGGGCGAGGAGTCCGACGACTACCGGGCCCGTGTCGAGACCGCCGACCTGCCCGAGAAGGTCCGTGAGGCCGCGCTCAAGGAGGTCGACAAGCTGGAGCGGTCCTCCGACCAGTCGCCCGAGGGCTCCTGGATCCGCACCTGGCTCGACACCGTGCTCGAACTCCCGTGGAACGAGCGCACCGAGGACGCGTACGACATCCAGGGCGCCCAGGCAGTGCTGGACGCCGAGCACGCGGGTCTGGAGGACGTGAAGGAGCGGATCACCGAGTACCTGGCGGTGCGCAAGCGGCGCTCCGAGCGCGGGCTCGGGGTGGTCGGCGGGCGGCGCGGCGGTGCCGTGCTGGCCCTGGTCGGCCCGCCCGGCGTCGGCAAGACGAGCCTCGGCGAGTCCGTGGCCCACGCCATGGGGCGCAAGTTCGTCCGGGTCGCCCTCGGCGGCGTGCGCGACGAGGCGGAGATCCGCGGCCACCGGCGCACCTACGTGGGCGCGCTGCCCGGCCGGATCGTCCGAGCGATCAAGGAGGCCGGGTCGATGAACCCGGTCGTGCTGCTCGACGAGATCGACAAGGTGGGGTCCGACTTCCGCGGCGACCCGGCCGCGGCCCTGCTGGAGGTCCTCGACCCCGCGCAGAACCACACCTTCCGCGACCACTACCTCGAAGTCGAGCTCGACCTCTCCGACGTCGTCTTCCTGGCCACCGCGAACGTGCTGGAGGCCATCCCCGAGGCCCTGCTGGACCGTATGGAACTGGTCCGTCTCGACGGGTACACCGAGGACGAGAAGGTCGTCATCGCCCGCGACCACCTGGTGCCGCGGCAGCTGGAGCGCGCCGGGCTGGAGAAGGACGAGGTGACCCTCGACGAGAGCGCGCTGCGCAAGCTCGCCGGCGAGTACACCCGTGAGGCGGGCGTGCGCAACCTGGAGCGGTCCGTCGCGAGGCTGCTGCGCAAGGTGGCGGCCCGGCACGAACTGGGTGAGCGCAAGCTGCCGTTCACCGTCACGGACGAGCACCTGCGCGACCTGATCGGCAGGCCGCACCACGTCCCCGAGTCCGCCCAGGACCCCGCGGAGCGGCGCACGGCGGTGCCGGGTGTCGCGACCGGCCTCGCGGTCACGGGCGCCGGTGGTGACGTGCTGTTCGTCGAGGCGTCGCTGGCCGACCCCGAGACGGGCGCGGCGGGTCTGACGCTGACCGGACAGCTGGGTGACGTGATGAAGGAGAGCGCGCAGATCGCCCTGTCCTTCCTGCGCAGCCGGGGAGCCGAGCTGGAGCTGCCGGTCGCCGACCTCAAGGACCGGGGCGTGCACATCCACTTCCCGGCGGGCGCGGTGCCGAAGGACGGTCCGAGCGCGGGCATCACCATGACGACCGCGCTGGCCTCGCTGCTCTCCGGCCGCCCGGTCCGCACGGACGTGGCGATGACCGGCGAGGTCTCGCTGACCGGCCGGGTGCTGCCCATCGGCGGCGTGAAGCAGAAGCTGCTCGCCGCGCACCGGGCCGGGGTCACCACCGTGATCATCCCCAAGCGCAACGAGCCCGACCTGGACGACGTCCCGGCGGAGGTGCTGGACACGCTCGACGTGCACGCCGTCACGGATGTCCGCCAGGTCCTGGAACTGGCGCTGTCGCCGGCGACGAACGGAGCGGTGCCGGAGGTTCCGGTCGCGGTGTGACGGGCGCGACCGGAGAGGCGAGGCCCGGGTCCCGTCAGGGAGGCCCGGGCCTTCGCCGTGCGGCTGCCCGGATCCCGACCGCCGGACCGCGTCCAGGTGTACTCCGGGTGATCTTCGGGGGCCCCGGAGGCTGCCGTCGGACCGGGCCTGCGAAATACTGACGGCGCTGCGGTGACGACCGCCGTCGGCGGCAGGTTTCACTACCAGGCAAACGGATCAGGGTGCTGACGTGCACGAGGGTGGAAACGGCGGCGGACGCCACGCCGAGGCGGACGGGTCGCGCAGCGATGTGGAGCCGGAGTTCCTGGAGCTGGAGCGCGAACTGACGGTGTTCCTGCGGCGGGCCCGCGCCAGTCAGGGCGAGATGGCCCGCGAGGTCCACCCCGACCTGGAGTCGGCGGCGTACGGACTGCTCGTGCGCCTCGACGAGTGCGGCCGGCAGCGGGCCACCGACCTCGCCTCCTACATCGGGGTCGGCAAGGCCACCATGTCGCGTCAGCTGCACGCCCTGGAGGACCTGGGCCTGGTGGCCCGCGAGCCCGATCCGGCCGACGGCCGCGCCTGGCTGGTGCACCTCACCGTGGAGGGGCGCTCCCGGGTGCAGCGGGTCCGTGAGGCCCGCCGCGCCCGTTACGTCAGCAAGCTCGACCACTGGGACCGCCGCGAGGTGGCGGAGCTGGCGCGTCTGCTGCACCGGATGAACTCCGGGATGGAGAAGTAGGAGGGGCTCTCACAGCTCCACGTGGACGACCGTCGCGTCGTCGTGGGTCTTGCCGCGGCCCAGATACCTCCGCTCCTCGCGGTCGGCGGCCTCCAGCGCCCGTACCCGCTCGACGAGGGCCTCGGCGCCCTGCTTGCGGACGAAGGCGAACAGGTCCGCCCAGTCCCCCTCCCGGAAGGTCTCCGTCCACCGGGTCGCGCCGTCCGTCAGCGCGGCCAGCGCCCGCACCCGGTCGCGCGGCAGCACCCCGGTCACCGCCCGCGCGGCCACCGACGGATCCGCGGCCGCCGTGAAGAAGCCGCCCTCCTTGTTGCGGACCGTCGCGTCGACCAGGGCGTCGGTGGCCAGGGTCGCCCGGGGGAGCCTGGCCAGGCGGTCGTCGAGGTACGGCGTGACCAGTCCGTCGGGGGACTCCACCAGGAGGGCCGAGTCGGACAGGACCAGGTACTCGACGCTCTCCCCTGACCAGCGGGCGAGGACCACGGTTGCCTGCGGTGTGCGCGGGTGAGAAAGGTCACAGGTGTCCCGGTGTGCCTCGGCGGTGCGGGTGATGGCGCGGGCCAGGGCGTCGGAGAGCGGAACATCCGTGAGCGAAACGGTCAGTTCGGTCAGGGCCCCGCCCAGCCGGGACGTGTACCAGTGAACGGAATGCAGACAGCCTGTGCCGCCCCTCGGCGGGGTCACTCCGTCCAGCACCACGAGGGAACCGCCCTGTCCGCAGGCGGGTAGTCCGACACCGGCGAAGTCCTCGTTGGGGCGGGCCGGGTCACCCGGCAGGGAGAGAAGTTCCGTGCGCATCGGGCCAGTCTGCACGAGCCCTTCACAGGGTCCCGCGAAGGGGGCGCCGATCGTCGAAACACCGCACTGCCGCAGGTCAGGCGCCGGATTTGGGTTGGAATGGCGGAGTCCGGGAACACGTGGCGGCGAATACTGCCAAAGCCCGCCGTCGACGTCCAACCGGCCCGCCGTCGGGCGCCGCCGCGGGCACCGGAGGAACTTGCCCGCCAACTCCCCTCCGAGGTTCACTCCTTCGGGTGGCCGGTCGGGTGATGTGAGATGACCTGCCACCGGCACTGGGAGGGTCGGGGACCGTACGTACCGGGTGGTGTGCACACCAGTTGACGGGGCGTCACCCGAACCCATGGGTACACGAGTCAGGAATGCGAGCACCGGTGCAGAAGACGCGGCCTCGGCGCACAGGCAAGCAGACGGCCTCCGAGGGGGGCGCGCAGCGCACCTCGGTCGGCAGGGGCCGCCGGACCCATGTGCGCAACCGGCTCATCGTGGCCGTGGCGGTCGTGGCCGCCGCCATCGCCGGCGCGGGCACCCCTTCGGTGATCGCCGCCTCCGGGCAGCTGAGCGACAGCCAGGACCTGGTGACACTGGGCGGGCGGACGCAGGACGCGCTCACGCTCGCCCACTCCCTCGCGGACGAGCGGGACGACGTCACCTCCTACATCGCGGCCGGCCGGCCCAAGGACAAGGCGCCCTCGGAAGAGCGCAGCGCCCGGGTGGACCGGCAGGTCGAGGAGTTGCGCGCCAACACCGACACCCCGGCCGGACTCCGCTCGGACCTGGACGGCATCGCGAGCGTACGGAGGGCGGCGCTCACCGGACAGAGCGGCGCTCTCGAAGCGCACGACGCCTACTCCGGGGCCATAGCCGAACTCCACCGGCTCGCCGGGGACCTGGCCGAACAGCTTCCGCCCCGCGCGGGCTCCGGGGCCTACGCCCTCGCCGAACTCGACACCGCCGTCCAGCAGGCCGCCGCCGCCCGGGGCCTGCTGCTCGCCGCGCTCAGCGTGCCCACCAGCACCGAGTCGGTCTACGACCCCGTCACCGGCCTCACCACCGAGACCAGGGTCTCCTCCGAGGCCGACGGCAAGCGGCGAGCCGCCCTCACGGCCGCCGCCCAGCAGGCCCGGGTGCGCTCCGACGCCGCGCTCGCCGACTTCCGGGACACCGCCACCAAGGCGGCCCGCGGCACCTACGACTCCACGGTCACGGGACCCGAGGTCAACACGGCCGACAAGTACCTCGCCGACCTCACGGACCAGCCCGCGTTCTCCGACGAGGACCTCGGCATCGGCGCCGACAAACTGAACGCCGCCCTCACCGCGCGCATCGACCTGATGCGCGGCGTCGAGGCATCGCTCTACGAGCGCCGCACCACCGGTCTCGAGCAACTGCGCGACGACGACGTCACCGCGCTGGAGATCCGTGTCGCGATCCTCGGCGCGCTGATGCTGCTCGCCGTCGGTGTCGCCACCGGCATGGCCCGCGGCCTGACCCGCCCGCTCGCCGTGCTGCGCCTCGGCTCCGCCCGGCTGGCCGCCGCCGAGAACCCGGCCGCCGAGGAACCGGTCAGGTTCACCGGGCGCAACGACGAGTTCGCCGAGGTCATCCGCTCCGTCAACGCCCTGCACGAGCACGCCGCCGCCCTGCACACGCGGATCAACACCCTGGAGTCCGACCGCAAGCACCTCGTCGGCCAGCGGCAGAAGATGGCCGACGCCCGCGAGGGGCTGCGCACCGAACTGGCCGACGCCGCCGCCCAGCTGGACCGGCTGCGCGACAGCATCGGCGGCACCTTCGTCAACCTCGCGCTGCGCACCCTCGGGCTCGTCGAGCGCCAGCTCGGCGTCATCGAGGGCTTGGAGGAGCGCGAGCAGGACCCCGAGCGGCTCGCCACCCTCTTCAAGCTCGACCACTTCGCCACCGTCATGCGCCGGCACAGCGAGAACCTCCTCGTGCTGGCCGGCACCGAGCACGTCCAGCAGCACGCGGGCCCGGTCCCGATGGTCGACGTCGTACGGGCCGCGGTCAGCGAGATCGAGCGCTACGAGCGGGTCCGGATCACCGCGCTTCCGCCGCACGCGCACATCGCCGGGTTCGCCGCGGACGACCTGTCCCACCTGCTGGCCGAACTCATGGAGAACGCCACCTCGTTCTCCCCGCCCGACGTGCCCGTCGAGGTCTCCGGCTGGCTGCTGGAGAACGGTGAGGTGATGCTCTCCGTCCAGGACGAGGGCATCGGCATGACCGAGGAGCGGATGACCCGGCTCAACGCCCGGCTCGCCGACTTCGACCCCGCCTCCCCCTACGACCAGGAGGGCGATGACGGTCTCGGGCTCGGCCTCTACGTCGTCGCCCGGCTCGCCCACCGGCACGGGGTGCGCGTCTCGCTGCGCGAGCAGAAGCAGGGCGGTGTCGCCGCCGTCGTGGGGCTGCCCCAGTCGCTGTTCGCCGAGGCCCCGGCCGCCGCCGTGCCGTCGTCCACGCCCGCGTCCCTCGCCGAGGGCGCGCAGGGCGTCTCCCTGCCCGGCGCCGACGCCGAGGCCAACTCCAACGTCCTGCCCGGCCGCTCGGGGAGCGGCGACCCGCTGGTGGCGCTGGCCGAGCGCGCGGTACGGGCCGCCGACCGGGAGATTCCCGAGTCCCCGGCCGAGACCACGATGGAGCTCCTGCTCCCCGAGCAGCCGGCCGGACCCGACGAGGCCCGGCCCACGGACGACAACCACGCCGGCCAGGACCGCGGGACGCGGGCCGCGGCGGGTGCGCGGACCGTGCCCGGCCCGGGCGCCGAGCCGGGCACGGGTGTCGCGGACATGCCGGTACGGGATACGGACAAGGACCGCGATCTGCCGGCGGGCCCGCACCCGGACGCCGCGCCGCGTGCCGACGAGGTCCGGCCGTACGAGCCGTCCCCGGAGCGGGACGCAGCCGGGGCGGCCCACGACCCCTACGCCATAGGGCCCGACGCCCACGAGCGCACCCCCGACGAGGGGGCCGAGCCCGAGCGCGTCACCGACAAGGGCCTGCCCAAGCGCACGCCGAAGATCAACGCGCCCGTGTCCGCGCCCCGTCCGCGCAGCGGCTCCGTCGACGCCGACGCCCTGCGCCGCCGGCTGGGCGGCTTCCGCCAGGGCGCCGCGGCCGGCCTGCGCGACGTCGAGGCCGAGCTCGCCGAGCGGGCCCGCGGGACGGAGCCGGCGTCCGGTCCGGCCCCGGAGGCCGCGCACGGGACCGCGACCCGCTACGCGGCGGAGTCCGCCCCAGCACACGCACATGCCGAAGAATCCACGGGGGGCACCGTCGAGGAGGCAAGCAGTTGACCGCGACCAGTACGTTCGGACTGAGCAGTGAGGCCCGCAATCTGCACTGGCTGCTGACGAACCTGGTCGAGGAGGTGCCCGGCATCCAGTCCGTCGCGGTCGTCTCCTCGGACGGGCTGCTGCTGCTCTCCTCCGACGACGGGAGGAACGCGGCCGCGCGAGAGACGCGCGAGACGCGGCCGACCGGCCCGCGCGGCTCCGCCGCCGACCTGGCCACCGTCGTCTCCGGCATCGGCAGCCTCACCATCGGCGCGGCCAAGGTGCTGGAGTTCGGCTCGGTGAAGCACACCATGATCGCGATGGAGGAGGGCAGCGTGTTCGTGATGTCGATCAGCGACGGCTCGCTGCTCGGCGTGCACGGCTCCGCGGAATGCGACATGAGTGTGGTGGCGTACCACATGGCACTGTTCGTGGGCCGCGCCGGCCATGTCCTGACGCCCGAACTCCGCAGCGAACTGCGCAAATCCCTGGAGTCCGAACCGACGGGGAGTGCCCGATGAGCAGTACACCCGCCACGCCGAGGAAGCTCCCGGTACGCGGAGGCGACCGCAAGCCCGCCCGCGTCCGCCCCTACTCCCTCACCGGCGGCCGCACCCGCTTCGGGCACGTGCTGCTGGTCGAGACCTTCGTGACGAGCACAGCCGCGATCGAGGCAGCCGAGGAGCGCAAGGAACTGACGAACGGTTCCCTGCGGTCCACGGTCATGCCGGAACTGCGGGCCATCGTCGAACTCTGCCGCCGGATGCGTACGGTGGCCGAGATCGCCGCGCTGCTGAAGATGCCGCTCGGCGTGGTCCGCGTGCTCCTCAGCGATCTCGCGGACCAGGGAAAGATCCGTGTGTACGGAACGGGAACCGGTCACGGCACGGGCCGTCCGGACCGCGTTCTGCTGGAAAGGGTGCTGAGTGGACTCCGTCGTCTCTGACGCCGCCCCGGGCGTCTCCCCGCTCGTCGAGCCCGACGAGGATCTCAAGTCGTGGCAGACGGACCGTACCCGAGCCCCCATCGCCACCAAGATCGTGGTGGCGGGCGGCTTCGGCGTCGGCAAGACCACGCTGGTCACCTCCGTCTCGGAGATCGCGCCGCTGCAGACCGAGGCGCTGATGACCGAGGCGAGCGAGGAGACCGACGACCTCACCGCGACGCCCGGCAAGCTGACCACCACGGTGGCCATGGACTTCGGCCGCCTCACGCTCGACGACGACCTGGTGCTCTACCTGTTCGGCACGCCGGGCCAGCAGCGGTTCTGGTTCATGTGGGACGACCTGGTGCGCGGTGCGATCGGCGCGGTCGTGCTGGCCGACACCCGCAGGCTCAAGGACTGCTTCCCGGCCCTCGACTACTTCGAGAGCTGCCAACTGCCCTACGTCGTGGCGGTCAACCACTTCGACGGCAGCGACCAGTTCGAGGCGGACGACGTGCGGGAGGCGCTGACGATCCCGGCGCACATACCTGTAATGATCATGGATGCGCGCCGCCGGATCTCCGCGATCGAGACCCTCCTGGCTCTCGTCGGCCACGCGCTCGACGAAACACCTGAGTAGACCGACCTAGGAGTCACCACCCGCATGCGGAAGATACTCGTCGTCGGAGCCGGTCAGTCCGGACTCCAGCTCGCCCTCGGACTCCAGTCGAACGGGTACGAGGTCACCCTGATGTCGAACCGGACGGCGGACGAGATCCGCTCCGGCCGGGTCATGTCGACGCAGTGCATGTTCGACACCGCCCTCCAGCACGAGCGCGACCTGAAGCTGAACTTCTGGGAGTCCCAGGCCCCGAAGATCGAAGGGCTCGGCGTCTCGGTGGCGGCCCCCGGCTCGTTCGACCCCGGCCCCTCGCAGCGGGCGATCGACTGGGTGGGCAAGCTGGACGGCTACGCCCAGTCGGTGGACCAGCGGGTGAAGATGGCCGGCTGGATGGAGACGTTCGCGCAGCGCGGCGGCCAGCTGGTCATCCACGGCGCGGCGGTCGGGGACCTCGACTACTTCTCCCGTGCGTACGACCTCGTGCTGGTCTCGGCCGGCAAGGGCGAGCTGGTGCAGATGTTCGCCCGCGACCCCGAGCGCTCCCCGTACGCCGAGCCGCAGCGAGCCCTCGCCGTCGCCTATGTGCACGGCCTCGCCCCGCGCCCGGAGCACCCGGACATGGACGCGGTCCGCTGCAACCTGGTGCCCGGCGCCGGCGAGCTGTTCGTGATGCCGACGTTCACCACGTCCGGCCGTGCCGACATCCTGTTCTGGGAGGGCATACCCGGCGGCCCGCTCGACGCCTTCGCCGGCGTCAAGGACCCCGCGGAGCACCTCTCCCTGACCCTGGAACTCATGGAGAAGTTCGTCCCCTGGGAGTACGCCCGGGCCACCAAGGTCGAACTGACCGACGCGAACGGCACGCTCGCCGGCCGGTACGCCCCGACCGTGCGCAACCCCGTCGGCCGGCTGCCCGGCGGCGGGCTGGTGCTCGGCGTCGCCGACGTCGTGGTCGCCAACGACCCGCTCACCGGCCAGGGCTCCAACTCGGCGTCGAAGTGCGCCGCCGCGTACCTCGCCGCCATCGTGGAGCACGGCGACAAGCCGTTCGACGAGGAGTGGATGCAGCAGACGTTCGACCGCTACTGGAACACCGCCCAGCACGTCACCAAGTGGACCAACGCCATGCTGGCCCCGCCGCCGGAGCACATCCTGAACCTGATCGGCGCCGGCGGCCAGCTCCAGCCGGTCGCCGACCGCTTCGCCAACGGCTTCAACGACCCGGCGGACTTCGAGGACTTCTTCTACGAGCCGGAGAGGACGGCGGCGTACCTGGCCGAGGTCACCGGCTCCGGCGCGCAGGCGTAGCCGGGACGGGCGTGGTCCGCGCCGGGGGCGGCGTCGCCGACGCGTAGCCGTCGTCGCTGCCGTCCCGCGCCCCCGCGGGGAGCCTCGGCGGTGTGTAGTGCCGCAGGGGCCTTCCCCGCGGGTCGGGGCGTACGGCGCCCAGGACCGGGTTGGCCGCGACCGGGGAGACCTTGACCTTGGCGCCGGGGCGCGGTGCCTGGACGACCATGCCGTCGCCCAGGTACATCGCCACATGCGTGGCCTCGGGGAAGTACACGACCAGGTCGCCGGGGCGCAGCTCCTTGAGCGGGACGCGGTTCAGCCGCGCCCACTGCTCCTGGCTGGTGCGCGGGATCGGTGTCCCGGCGTCCGCCCAGGCCCGCGAGGTCAGCCCCGAGCAGTCGTACGTCCGGGGGCCCTCCGCGCCCCATGCGTACGGCTTGCCGAGCTGCCGCACCGCGTAGCGCACCGCCCGGTCGCCCTCCCGGGTCGGTGTCTGCCCCCCGCTGGGGGCCTCGGCGGCCATGAACTTCCGCTGCGCCTCGGCGATCCCGTCCTTCTCCAGCTTCGCCACCGCGGTCAGCTGCTCGACGGTGAGCGAGGCGAGCAGACTCTCCACCTCGCCGAGCCGTGCGCGCACCTCGTCGCGTTCCTTCTTGCGGCGTTCGGTCAGGACGAGTTGCCGGTCCAGCGCGGCGCGCGCCCTGCGGGCCAGACCGTCGGCCCGCTGCTCGCCCGCGGCCAGCTCCTCCACCGTCCTGGCTCGCTTCCGCGCCAGCTGCCCGATCACATGACCCTGTTCGAGCGCGTGCTGCGGATCGCGGGCGAGCAGCAGACGGACGTAGGGCGAGATGTCGCTGCGGCCCTGGTACTGCTGGCGGGCCAGCCGGCCCGCGGCGCCGCGGCTGGAGTGCAGGGCGAGACGGGCGCGGGCCAGTTCGCCGTCGAGGCGCCGTGCCGCGGCGCGCTGCCGCGTCAGCCGCTCCTCGGTCGCGTTGTAGGTCTCCGTGGCCTTCTCGGCCTCGCGGTACAGCCGCTGAAGATCCGTCAGCAGCGAGGAGACCGAGCGCCCTTCGGGGTCGCCCGGTCCGGGCGCGGCCGCCGCCGGCACGGCTGCGAGAACGGCGTGGGCCGCCACGGTCGCCGTACACACCAAGCGCAGTAGCCTTCCTGACACGTCATCACCTCCGGTCGCGGGGCGGCGGGTCCGCTCCGCTCCGTGAGCATGTGACGTGCGCGCGCGGCCCGCGCGCCGAGGCTCCGCGGGACGGCGTAATCAGGTCACCCGTTCGCGTCGTCCGGCTTGCGCTTCGGCGTGGCGTCTGGCTTGCGCCACGGCCACCTGAGCCGGCTCCCGCCCTGGTCCTCGGAGGGGTCGTGGACGTACTTCCACCGGTGCGTGAGCCGCCCCTGGCCGCGGGGCTCGCGCCGGTACACGAGAACGGTGGCCGGACCGCCGTGCGGGTCCGGGACCGGGATGCGGTACGTCTTCGGCGGGTGCCCGGTGATCCCGAGCAGCACGGGCAGCACCCGGCCGTCCATGGGCCCGCCCTCGAAGGGGGTCTCTTCGCTCTTCACGGCACCAGTCTCAGCCATCCGCCGAGGCCAGGGCGGCCACGACCGACGCGGTCTGCGGATCGCGGACGGCGGTGACGGACAGGACGGCGACGAACTGGTCGACCAGCCAGTCCCGCAGCTCGTCCAGGGGCGGCCGTTTGCCCTCGTCGAGCCAGATCAGGGAGGCCGCCTCGACCGCGGTGATCCACATCCGGACCGTCATCCGCAGGCGGGGCCCCGGGTCCGTGACGCCCAGGTGGCTCAGGATGTGCACGGCCGCGGCCCGCCGCACGCCGTCCACGATGGCGGTGGTCCGGGAGGTCTCGACGACGCTGCCGCCCTGGAGCAGGGCGCTGAAACCGGCGTCGTGCTGGTCGACGAAGGCGAGGTAGCGGTCGAGGGCGCGGGACAGCCGGGGCAGCGGGGGGCCCTCGCGCGGCTCGTCGAAGCAGAGCCGCAGCTCCTCGGCGGCGGAGCGCAGGGCGGCCTCGTACAGCTGCTGCTTGCCGCCGGGGAAGTACCGGTACACCAGGGGGCGGGAGACCCCGGCCGCCTCCGCCACGTCGTCCAGGGAGACGTCCTCCGGGGCGCGGTGGGCGAAGAGGCTGAGTGCGGCGTCCAGCAGCTGGCTGCGGCGTTCCTCGACGCTGAGGCGGCGATAGGCGGGGGTGGGCGCGGCGGGGGTCATACCGGGCAGGGTAGTCGGCCGGGTGCCGGGGCACCGCGGGGCGAATGCGCCAGGGCCGGAGGATGCGGCGGGATCGCGACGAGCCGTGTACGACCGGCGTTCGTGCGGCGCGTGTTCGTGGCGTGAGTCTCGTGCGGCGCGTGTTCGTGCGGCACGCGCCCGCCTTGTATCACCCGCGCCTCGTACCACCCGTGCGCCTCGTACCACCCGTGCCCGCCTGCCACGAGCCCCCTACGCCAGCAGGCCCGACGACCGCCACAGTCGCCGCCCCACGCCCCGCAGTACGCCGATGTCGTCCAGGAAGTCCGTCAGGCGCTTCGCGCCGGTCTGCATGACCTCCCGGCGGTGGCCGCTCGCCTTCACCTGGGCGAGCGCCTCCCGCCGGTCCAGGCCCACATTGGTGTAGACCTCGGGATTGACGAAGGCGACCGAGAAGACCCGGGCGAACTCGCCCGAGGTGATCCGCGTGAACTCCTGGGACCACTTCGGTGCCGTGACCATCTGGCGCCGTAGTTCCTCACGGGCGTACCGGACGTGCCGGGCCTCCTCCACGACGTGGATGCGGGTGACCCCGCGGACCAGCGTCTGGACGCGCTCGTCGGGGAAGGTCAGCCGCTGCATCCAGTCCAGGACCTCCTCGCCGAGCAGGGTCGCGGTGAAGGAGCCGGGCGTCGTCGAGACGGTCTTGAACAGGCGTCCGAGGTGCTGGTGGGCGCGGCTCACGGGGTACCAGGGCGTCTCGCCGCGTGCGATCAGCCGGGCGAACATCTTCGAGTGCCGGCACTCGTCCTCGATCTCGGTCAGCGCGTAGCGCACATGCGCGCTCGTCGCCGCCTTGTCGTAGATGTGCCGGACCAGCAGCTGCATCAGGATGATCTCGAACCAGATGCCCAGCGACGCCAGTGCCGCCGCCTCGTGCTGGGAGAGCAGGATCCGCTGCTCCTCGCCCATCCGCCGCCACATCGGCGTGCCGTACAGCGACACCAGCTCCGGCGGCCAGAACCACTTGCCCTCCTCGAAGGGCGCGTCCCAGTCCAGTTCCTTGTCCGGGTCGAAGGAGTGCTTGGCGGAAGAGTCGAGCAGCCGCTCGGCCACCTGCTCGCGATCCTTGAGCAGGCCCAGCGCGTCGCGCAGCCCTTCCAGTGCTTCGGCATCGGTGAGGGTCGTCATGCCATTATGAGACTGCCCGTCAGCAAGCCCGTCAATCCCTCGCGCGCCACTTGTTGACCCCGCGTCTACCACGTGTGAGCCTGCCAGCATGTCGACCTTCGACCTGTACGCCATGGACCCCGGCGAGCCCCTCTGGCCGGTCCCTCAGGCCGGCCAGGCCCGGTTCAACTGGGAGTACGACGACGGACGCGACCGCCTGCTGGCCCTGTACCAGAAGGGCAAGGACAAGCAGTGGGACGGGCAGAGACGGATCGACTGGGAACTGGAGGTCGATCCGTACGACCCCCTCGGCACGCCCGACGAGGCGCTCTCCCTCCACGGCACCAGACACTGGGCGAAGCTCTCCGAGCGGGACAAGGGCGAGCTGCGACGCCACTACTCCTCCTGGCAGTTCAGCCAGTTCCTGCACGGCGAGCAGGGCGCGATGATCTGCGCCGCCCGCATCGTCGAGTCCGTCCCCGACCTGGACGCCAAGTTCTACTCGGCGACCCAGACCATGGACGAGGCCCGGCACGCGGAGATCTACGCGCGCTTCCTCCAGGAGAAGATCGGGATGCTCTACCCGATCAACGACAACCTCCAGTCGCTGCTCGGCGACACCCTGCGTGACAGCCGCTGGGACATGCCCTACCTGGGGATGCAGGTGCTCATCGAGGGCCTCGCCCTCGCCGCCTTCGGCATGATCCGCGACACCACCGACAAACCGCTGCCGAAGCAGATCCTCGCCTACGTCATGCAGGACGAGGCCCGGCACGTGGCCTTCGGGCGGATGGCCCTGCGCGACTACTACCGACAGCTGAGCGACGCCGAACTGCGCGAGCGCGAGGAGTTCGTGATCGAGGGCTGTTATCTGATGCGGGACCGGCTGCGGGGCGTGGAGGTGCTGGAGAACTTCGGCATCCCGCGCGCCGAGGCGGAGGAGTACAGCGAACGCTCCGAGTTCCTCGCCCTGTTCCGCAAACTGCTGTTCAGCCGCATCGTGCCGTGCGTGAAGGACATCGGCCTGTGGGGCGAGCGCCTTCAGCGGGCGTACGTCGACATGGGCGTCTTCGACATGGGTGACTCCAACCTCGATCTGCTGATGGCGCAGGACGAGGAGATCGCCGAGAAGCTCGACGCGGAACGCTTCGCGGCCGAGGAGCACGAGCGCGTCGCGGAGGTGACGGACGCCATCGAGGCGGGCGGCGACAGCGGGCCCTAACCCAGGGGGTCCGGGGACGACTTGAGCACCGCCTGCATCACCGCCCGCGCGATCGGGGCCGCCATGCCGGCCCCGGTGATGTCACGGCGGTGCGCGGCGGCGTCCTCCACCACCACCGCGACGGCGACCTTCGGCTCCACGTCCTTCTCGCCCTGCGCCCAGGAGACGAACCAGGCGTACGGCGTACCGGAGTTGTCGACGCCGTGCTGGGCGGTGCCGGTCTTGCCGCCGACCGTCGCGCCCCGGATCGCGGCGTTGGTGCCGGTGCCGTGCTCCACCACGCCGCGCATCAGCTTGCGCAGCCGGGCCGCGGTCGAGGGGTACATGGCCTGGCGCGGCGGGCGGGTGCCGGCGGTGGAGAGCGTGGCGCCCCGGCCGGTGGTGGTCCGCTCCACCAGGTACGGCTCCCGCAGCTGGCCGCCGTTGGCGACCGCCGCCGCGACCATGGCCATCTGCAACGGGGTGGCCCGCGTGTTGTACTGCCCGATCGACGACAGGGCCAGCTGGGCCTTGTCCACCTCGGTGTCGAAGGTGCTCGGCGCCGCAGCGTACGGGATGCGCAGCTCGGTGTCGTTGAAGCCGAACGCGTGGGCCGTCGCCGCCATCCGCGTCACCCCGACGTCCACGCCCAGCTTGGCGAAGACCGTGTTGCACGACCGCTCGAAGGCCGTGCGCAGCGAGGCGTTGCCGCAGCGGCGGCCCTCGTTGCGCAGGGACGTCGTGGTGCCGGGCAGCCGGTACGGGTCGGGCGAGACGGTCCGCGCGTCGAGATCATCGACGACCCCGGCGTCCAGCGCCGCCGCCGCGGTGACCACCTTGAACGTCGAACCCGGCGGATAGGTCTGCCGTACCGCGCGGTTCAGCATCGGCTTGTCCGGGTCCTCGTTCAGCGCCAGCCAGGACCGGGTGACCGCCGGGCCGTTCCCGGACAGCTTCGCCGGGTCGTACGACGGGGTCGACACCAGCGCCAGGATCCGGCCCGTGGCCGGCTCGATCGCCGCGACCGCGCCCTTGCGGCCGGCCAGCCCGTCGAACGCCGCCCGCTGCGCCGCCGCGTCGAGGGTGGTGACGACGTCGCCGCCGACGCCCCGCGCGCGGGTGAAGTCGTTCCACAGGGGGAACGGCGAGAGCACCGGGTCGCTGCCGGAGAGGGTGCCGTCCTCCGCGTGCTCCAGGAACGTGGTGCCGTAGACCTGCGAGGCGAAGCCGGTGACGGGGGCGTACAACGGGCCCTGCCGGTAGCTGCGTTCGTAGCGCAGCGGCTCTCCGGTGTCCTCGGAGCCGGTGACCGGGCGGCCGCCCACCAGGATGTCGCCGCGCGGCTGGCCGTAACGGCTGATCTCATGACGGCGGTTCGCCGTGTTGGCGTCGTACTGGCCGGCCTGGAAGACCTGGATGCGGGCCGCGTTGACCAGGAGGGCGACCAGCAGCAGGGCGCAGAACGCGGCGGCGAGGCGGATGTGCCGGGTCATGGGGCGACCTGCCCGTCGTGCTGTCGGCGGGCCGAGTGGCTCACCCGGATCAGCAGGGCCACGATCGCCCAGTTGGTGACGACCGAGGAGCCGCCCTGCGCGAGGAACGGCATCGCCATGCCGGTCAGCGGGATCAGGCCGGTCACCCCGCCCGCGATGACGAACACCTGGAGCGCCACGATCGAGGCGAGCCCCACCGCCAGCAGCCGGCCGAACGGGTCGCGCTGGGCGAGGCCGGCCCGGTAGCCGCGCTCGACGAGGAGGCCGTAGAGCAGGAAGATCGCGGAGAGGCCGGCCAGGCCCAGTTCCTCGCCCGCGGTCGCCAGGATGAAGTCGGACTTGGTGGCGAAGCCGATCAGGACGGAGTGCCCGAGGCCCAGACCGGTGCCGAGGACACCGCCGGCCGCGAACGCGAACAGCGACTGGGCGAGCTGATTGGGGCCCTGGCCCGCCTCGATGGAGGCGAAGGGGTGCAGCCAGTCCTGGATCCGGGCGGCCACGTGCGGTTCCGTGTGGCCGACGGCGACCGCGCCGAGCGTCGCCAGCAGCAGGCCGACCGCGATCCAGCCGGTGCGGCCGGTGGCGACGTACAGCATGACGACGAACAGGCCGAAGAACAGCAGCGAGGTGCCGAGGTCGCGTTCCAGGATCAGCACACCGACGCTGACCAGCCAGATGGCGACGATCGGGCCGAGGACGCGGCCGGTGGGGATCTGCAGCCGCCAGACCCGCCGGCCGGAGTAGGCGAGCGCGTTGCGGTTGGCGGCCAGGTACGCGGCGAAGAACACCGCCAGCAGCACCTTCGCGAACTCGCCGGGCTGGATGGAGAACCCGGCGATCCGGATCCAGATGCGGGCGCCGTTCACGGCCGGGAAGAAGATGGGCAGGGTGAGCAGGACCAGCGCCGCGGCGACGCAGACGTACGCGTAGCGCTGCAGCACCCGGTGATCGCGCAGGGCCGCGACGATGTACGCGAACAGGGTGACGCCCAGCGCCGACCAGACCAGCTGGGCGGGAGCCGCGCGGTCGCCCGGCGTCTCCAGGTCCAGCCGGTGGATCAGCACCAGGCCCAGGCCGTTCAGCAGCACGCCGATGGGCAGCAGCAGCGGATCGGCGTAGGGGGCGCGCAGCCGGACCGCGAGATGCGCGAGCAGCGCGAGGACGCCGAGGCCCGCGCCGTAGCCCGCGGCGCCGGGCGGGACGGCGCCGGTCCTGGCGAGGCCGGTGACGCAGTAGCCGTACACCGAGAGGAGGACGGCCACGACGATGAGGGTGAGTTCGATGCCGCGGCGCCGGGGGAGACGGACCTCGGGGGCGGGCGCGTCCGCTGCCACGGCGGTTCCGGTTCCGGCCTTCATCATGTCCGGAACCTACCCAAATGGCGTGGCTTGCCTACCGTCGGAGTCAGCACCAGCGTGGCGCGGGCCCTTGGTTGTTGATGTAGCGGGCCGGTCCCCAGGCCCATGTGCGGCCCTTGAGGAGGTACCAGAGGGGGTTGCTCCCCACCCGGTCGCCCGCCGCCTTGCAGAAGATGCGCACGACGTCGCCCCGGTCGACCCGGCCGATGACCCGGCTGCCCACGGTGGGGCGGGAGCGCACCGCCAGGTTGTCGGCGGTGACCACACCCCGGTAGAGGGCCTTGTTGTCGCCGGTGTCGCCGCCGATGCCGTCGTCGCCGCCGATCCCGTCGTCGAGGTCGCCGTCGTCGAAGTCGTCGTCGTCACCGAGGTCCCAGTCGTCCCCGCCGTCGAAGTCGCCGTCGAAGTCGTCATCGAAGTCGTCGTCGAAGTCGCCGTCTCCGCCGGAGTGCCCGTTGCCGTTCCCTCCGTTGCCGTTCCCTCCGTTGCCGTTCCCTCCGAAGCCGTTTCCTCCGAAGCCGTCCCGGCCGTTGCCGCCCCGGCCGCCGGCGAACACGTCCACGCTGCCGTTGCCCGCGTAGACGTCGACGCCGCCGTTGCCGCCGTTGCGGAACCAGTCGTTGTCGTTGAACCCGCCGTTGCCGTTGCCGTTGCCGTTGCCGTTGAAGCCACCGACCCCGTTGCCGTTGAATCCGTTGCCGTTGTAACCGCCGTGGTTGCCGGCGAAGACGTCGACGCCGCCGTTGCCGGTGAAGACGTTGACGCGACCGTTGCCGCCGTAGCCATAGCCGAAGCCGGGCCCGAAGTAGCCGAAGCCCGGACCGAACCCCGGACCGAACCCCGGACCGAAGCCTGGTCCGAAGCCTGGTCCGAAGCCTGGTCCGAAGCCCGGACCGAAGCCGGGACCGAAACCGCCGACGCCGGGGACGGGCAGGGGCACGGGGGCCGGTACGGGGGCGGGGGCGATGGCGCCGGTGCCGGCCTCGCCGCCAGGGGCGGGGACGGCACCCGACTCGCCGCCGGGGGCGGGAGCCGGAACGGAGCCGCTCCCTCTGCCGGGGCCGGAGTCGTCGCCCCAGATGCCACCGGCGACGGCCGGCGAGACCGCCGAGACCGCCAGCGTGGTGGCCAGGGCGCCTCCGGCTGCCGTCATGGCGAGACGGGTGCGGGAAGAGCGCAGGGACATGGGGAGAACCTCCCGTGACAGGGCGGGGCGAAGCTGACTAATCGCCACATTAGGAGCGCGCTTCGCGTCGCGCCTGTCACAGTGCGCCATCGGGGAGGGGGTACCCTCCGTCCGCGCTCCTTCCGAGTGGCGGAGCCTGAGGCAGTGTCAGCCGCGCCACCGCCCCGCCGCCCGGCGCGGTGCCGAACTCCAGACGGGCTCCCAGCACCTCCGCCTGGCCCAGTGCGATGGTCAGGCCGAGGCCGTGGCCCTTCGCCCCGCCCTCGGTGCGAAACCGCTGCGGGCCGTGCGCCACCAGGTACTCCGGATAGCCCGCACCATGGTCCCGCACCGTCACCACCGGCCCGTCCACCGTCACCACGACGGGTGGCCGCCCGTGCTTGTGCGCGTTGGCGACGAGGTTGCCCAGCACCCGTTCCAGCCGTCGGCGGTCGGTCTCCACCCGCGTGTCCCGGACGACCCGCACCGCCGTGTCCGTGCCGGACGCCCGGACCACCCGCTCCGCCAGCGCGCCCAGCTCCTCGGTGTCCAGGTCCAGCCGCTCGCGCCCGGTGTCCAGCCGGGAGATCTCCAGCAGGTCCTCGGTGAGCGTGCGCAGCGCGGCCACCCGGTCGCGGACCAGCTCCGTGGGGCGTCCCGGCGGAAGCAGCTCGGCCGCCGCGTGCAGGCCGGTCAGCGGGGTGCGCAGCTCGTGTGCCACGTCCGCCGTGAACCGCTGCTCGGCGAGCAGCTTGCCCTGGAGCGAGGCGGCCATGGAGTCCAGCGCGGCGGCGACCGAGGCCACCTCGTCCTGCGGGCGCGTCCGGTCCCGGGTGCGCGGGTCGTGCACGCGCGCGTCCAGGTCGCCCGCGCTGATCCGCCGGGCGACCCGGGCCGTGGCGTGCAGCCGCCGTGTCACCCGGGACACCGCGAAGGCGCCCACCAGCGCCGTCGCCCCGATCGCCAGCGCCGACGACCAGCCGATCGCCCGGTCCAGCCCCTCGATGGTGCGGGCCTGCTGGGAGTAGTCGACGGCCACCGCGATGGCCCGGCCGCCGTCGACGGGGCCCGCCGCCCACATCGTGGGCCGGCCGTCGTCGGCGGCGACCATCGTGCCGCGCTCCCCGGCTGCGGCGAGCGAGCGCAGCCGCGCGGGCAGGTCCGTCGGATCGACTGCCGCGCCCGGCGGCAGCGGATCCCCGGCCGCGTAGGTCTCCGTCGCCTCCCCGAGCCGGGCCAGCGCGAGGGCGCGGGCCTGGCCGACGGTCTGGTTGGTCACCGAGACATGGACCAGGACGCCCAGCAGCGCGGCCAGGGCACAGCACATCACGGTGATGAAGACGGCGGCCTTCACCGCGAGGGTCCCGGCCCAGCGCGGCAGCGCGAGCCTCATCGAGGGCTCGCGGGGGGCGTGCTCGTGGGTGCCGCGGAGAGCGTGGCGGTGGGCTTGGCGGTGGGCGTGCCGGAGAGCGTGGCGGTGGGCTTGGCGGTGGGCGTGCCGGGGAGCGTGGCGGTGGTCGTGGCGGAGGGGTGATGTCGGGGCGGGCGCGCGCCGGTGCGCAGCATCTCGTCGTGGGTGAGGAGCATCGCCCCCTGCTCGGTGTCCCAGCTCCACTGCAGCCGGTACTCGTACCCCGGCACCTCGGACGGCGCCCGCAGGATCACCGACTGCTCGGCGATCTCGATCCCGGTCAGGGCGTCGTCGTAGGCCATGACCTGCACCAGGCGGTCCTTCTCGACGGTGTACACGCGGACGGCGGTCATCTCGCCGGGCAGCAGCCGGAAACCCAGGGTCATCTCGGGCCGGCCGTCGCCGGTCAGGTCCCGGAAGTACGGCTTCAGGACGGGGCATCCGGTGCCGCTGCCGTCGTCCGGCCCGCCGCACCGCTCCATCCGGCTGTTCGTCTCCCGGTACGGCGCCCTGGAGCCCTCGTAGTCGTCGGCCGCGCGGGCGATCTCCGCCCGTACCACCGCCACCGGGTCCACCGCGCGGATGTCGCCGCCGGGCACCGCGACGCCCTTCACGGTCCGGATGTCCACCTCGCCGATGTCGAAGGCCGGACTGGACGCCGGGGGCAGATCCGGCCACAGCCGGGCGGGGCCGGCCGCGGTCGCCGCCGGCCCCGCGCCGCGCAGTTCGCCCGTGTCACCGCAGGCCGTCGCGGTGGCCGCCAGCAGCGCGAGCGCGGTGACGGCGCGGACCCGGGCGGGGGCGGCGAGCGGGGTGGGGCGGCGGGGCACGGGGCTCCTGTCGTCCGGGGTGCGGGGCGTTCGGCCCGTACACCTTATGCGTGCGCACAGATTATTCATGCGTACGCCTTATTCACAGGGAAGTCCTTTTTGTGCACTTCGGTGTCCGGGGCCTTCGCGTATCCCGGCATTCTTGGCCCTCGCGTGCCTCGGTGCCCGCGGCCCTCGCGTGTCTCCACCTCTGTGGCCGTCCCGGGCTACTCCGCGAACTCCTCCAGGAACCGCGCCGTCGGCAGCCCCGTGCGCAGGTACTCCACGAACAGCTCGTTGTGCAGTGCCCACGGGGAGCGGCGGGCGCGGATCAGGCGGATCGCCGATTCGGCGGAGCGGCCCCGGCGCATCAGGGCGTGCGCGACGACCAGGCCCGAGCGGTTGTAGCCGTGGTAGCAGCGGACCAGGACCCGGCGGCCCCGGTCCAGCGCGTCACAGGCCGCCTCGGCCAGCCGGATCACCCCGGCCAGCTGGGTGCCGTCGAGCGGACCGTCCGGGATCGGCCAGATCTGGTGGTGGACGTCCGTGTCGGGGCCGTGTCCGGGCAGCCGCAGCAGGGTCTGGACGAGATCGAACTCGTTGCGGACGACGGCGGACTCCAGCCGCCCCGAACCGCCCGTGAACTCGTGCCCACCCATCCACAGACCGGGCACGATCTCGTTCCACGGCAGGTCCGGAGCCGGTACGTCAGGGTGCTTCTCGCGGGTACGCAACGTGCCTCCCCAGCCGTCACACGGGCGGGCCGGTGCCAACTGCTGTCAAAGGTAGCCGGGTTCTTGCCCCTGGAGCACCCCGCCTGTTCCCATGGACGTGGGGTGATGTGCATGAGCGGACCGCGCGTCGTACCGACCTGGCGACACGGTCGGGAACGGCTGTACGTCCGCCTCGCGGACGGCAGGAACATCGCCTGGTACGACCGTGAGGCGGCCCGGGTCAGCCTGTTGGACGAGGCCCGCGGGGACGACGTCCTGAAGGCCCTCGGCCCCTTCCTCACCGGCTCCGTCACGGTCGGCCCGCCACCCGTGCCCACCCCCGCGGAGCTGGCCCTGCTGAGCCTGCACCCCGACGACGACCTCGCCCCCAACCGGCCCGGCGAGGCGCTCCTGGTCGCCCTGGACCGCGATCCCGACGTGCCGGGGGCCCGGCTGCGCGCCGACCCCCGGCGCCGGGCGCTGGAGGCCGAGCAGACGGTGGGGGAGACGCTCGACCGGATGGAGGGCGCGGGCTGGCACGCCCTGCACTCCGTGCCGCTGCCCGGCGGTGACCGGGTCCACCACCTGGTGATCGGCCCGGGTGGCCTCTTCACCGTGCACTCCCTCCACGCCCGCAGGCAGCGCGTCGTGATAGGCGATCCGATGGTCGCGCTGGGCCGGCGGGAGGGGCGGCCGCTGCTGCGACGGGTCCGCGCGGAGGCCGACCGCGCCTCGTACGCACTGACCGCGGAGGTCAGACCCGTCCTGGCCCTGGTCGGCCCCTCCCGTGTCTCGATCCCCGGTCCGGTCCGCGAGGTCCGCGTCCTGACGGACACGGACCTCGACGGCCTCACCCGTCTGGGCGGCGCGCTCAAGCCGGCCGACGTGGAGGCCCTGCACGCGATGGCCAGGGACCGGAACACCTGGGCGAGGGTGTGAGCCCGGTCAGCCCACCGGACGGAAGTCGTGGTCCAGCGCGTAGTTCCCGATCGCCCGGCCCACCCGGGTGCCCGCCTCGCCGCTGGTCCGGAACTGGATGCCGCCCCACATGCCGGCGCCCGTCACGTCCCGGTCGAAGTCGGCCGCCTTCGTGTACGTGCGGGTCGTGCCCGTCACCGCGGAGGAGATACGGAAGTCGATGTTCCCGCCGGTCAGCCGGTGCAGGACGGCCATCGCGGCGCCGTCGGCGGCGGTGTGGCCGCTGATGTGGTCCGGGTGGGCGGGCGTGCGCAGCAGCGGCTCCCACGCCGGGTCGGCCGCCGTGGCCAGGTTGCCGTCCGTGCCCGCCTGCCGGATCGCCGTGACCGGCCGCCACTGGGCGTGCGTGTACTTCGCGTTCCAGGCGGCGATCGTCGCGTCGGCGGCCGCCGTGTTGGCCGCCGCGAACAGCCGGGCCGCGTCCACCAGGTCCAGCCCGTGCCGCGAGACGTGGTCGCGGTAGCCGGCCTGGAGCTGCACCGGCAGCACGTCGCTGAAGAACTTCGCGGTCTCCGTCTGGCGCGGCGAGCGCACCGTGCTGTTCTTCGCGCCCAGCACCCGCACCTCCGCCACTTCGCGGGCGTAGCGCCGGGTGTCCGTCGAGGGCGGCGCGCCCGGCTGGAACCGTTCGGCGGAGTCCAGGACCATCGGCTTCACCTTCGCCAGCCACGGCACGCGGAAGGGCGTGTTGTCCGGCGCGGTGGGCCGCCACACGCCGGGCGCGGGCGACTTGGTGAAGGCCACCGTCGCCCCGCGTCCGTCCTCCACCCGCAGCTGGACCAGACGGTCGGCGGCCCGCCTCCCGAACGCGACGCCCCGGTCCTCGGCCTGCCCGTCGGGGACCGCCTTCAGCGACTTGGTGTAGGCGGCGTCCAGCCTGGCCTTGGACTTCGGGAAGTAGGTCAGCAGCACCCGGTGCGCGGCGGCGGCCGCGGCCGCCTCGGCGGAGGCGCCGGCCTGGGCGCGTCCGTCCCACCGGTACGGCGCGTACCGGCCCTCGACTCCCACCACCGCGTTGTAGACGGCGGCCGAGACGAATCCGAGCCAGACGTTCTGCTCGGGCGCGTACCGCTTGGCGTCGCCGTTGACGGTGGCGACCGCGACCGCGTTCCAGTCGAGGAGCACCTGGGCCTCGGAGGCGGCCGGGGCACGGTCCGTGGCGGCGACCGTGGAGGCCGTCGTGGCGCCCAGGGCGAGCGCGGTCAGGCCGACGACGAGCGTGCGGCGGCGGAGGGTACGGGGGCGGGTCGTTTCCATGCTGGTCCCTTGCTGTGAGGTGCCCGTCGAGGGGCGCTGTGGCTCACGGCAGTGGACTGGCCCGCCCCGCGTCGAGGAGCGGGGCCAGCACATCGCCGTAGTCCTGCAGGCGCGGGGCGATGTCGGTGGCCAGGAAGGTGAGTTGGCCGACGTCTCGGCACGCCTCGACCTCCTCCCAGGTCACCGGTGCCGAAACGGTCGGTGTCGCCCGTGCCCGCAGGGTGTAAGGAGCCGCCGTGGTCTTGCGCGCGGCGTTCTGACTCCAGTCGACGAGAACCTTTCCGGGCCGCAGACTCCGCGTCATCCGGTGTACGACCAGTCGGGCCATCGCCCGTTCCGCCTCGACCGCGAGCCCCTTGGCGTACTCCGTCACCCGGTCGGAGGGGGTGGGCAGGACCGCGGCCAGCAGGTGCAGCCCCTTGGAGCCGGACGTCTTCGGGTACGCCTCGATCCCGTCCGCCGCCAGCCGCTCCCGCAGCCACAGGGCGACCTCGCAGGTCTGCACGACCGTCGCCGGCGGCCCCGGGTCGAGGTCGAAGACGATCCGGTCGGCGACGTCCGGCGCGGAGATCACCCATTGGTGGGTGTGGAACTCGGCCACCAGGTTCGCCGCCCACATCAGGCTCGGGAGGTCCTGCACCAGCACCGTCCGGGCCGGCCCCTCGGACCGCGGCACCTCGGCGGTGGTGACCCAGTCGGGGGTGCCCGGCGGCACGTTCTTGGTGAAGAACAGCTGGCCGTCGGGTCCGTCCGGATAGCGCAGGAAGGACACCGGCCGATCCCGCAGATGGGGCAGGAGCGCGTCGGCGGTGATCGCGTAGTAGTGCAGCAACTCGCCCTTGGTGAAGCCGGTCGCCGGGTGCAGCACCTTCTCCAGATTGCTGAGCGCGACCCGTCGCCCCTCCACCTCAGTGATCGGCGTCATACGATGAGAATCACACGAAAAACATGAGAATCATACGAACCTAGCTGATTCAGCCATGAAGGCGATGGAAGCCAGGAAAGGTGCTGAATGTGCGATCCATATGGAACGGCGCCATCTCGTTCGGCCTGGTCAGCATCCCGATCAAGCTGGTGAACGCCACCGAGAGCCACACGATCTCCTTCCGCCAGATCCACACCGAGGACGGCGGCAGGATCCGCTACCGCAAGTTCTGCGAGCTGGAGGACCGCGAGGTCAGCGGCGCCGAGATCGGCAAGGGGTACGAGGACGCGGACGGCTCGGTCATCCCGATCACCGACGAGGACCTGGCCCATCTGCCCCTGCCGACCGCCAGGACGATCGAGATCGTGGCTTTCGTGCCGGCCGACCGGATCGACCCGCTCCAGATGGACGCGGCGTACTACCTCGCGGCGAGCGGCGCCCCCGCCGCCAAGCCCTACACGCTGCTGCGCGAGGCACTCAAACGCAGCAACAAGGTCGCCATCGCCAAGTTCGCGCTGCGCGGCCGGGAGCGGCTCGGGATGCTGCGGGTGGTCGGCGACGCCATCGCGATGCACGGGCTGCTGTGGCCGGACGAGGTGCGCGCGCCGGAGGGAGTCGCCCCCGATGCCGGCGTCACCGTCCGTGACAAGGAGCTCGATCTGGCGGACGCCCTGATGGACACGCTCGGCGAGGTCGACCTGGAGGATCTGCACGACGAGTACCGCGAGGCCGTCGAGGAGGTCATCGCCGCGAAGGCGGCCGGCGAGGCGCCCCCCGAGGCGCCGGAGCCCGCGGCCGGCGGCAAGGTGCTCGACCTGATGGCGGCCCTGGAGAGCAGCGTCCGCGCGGCCCGGGAGTCCCGCGGCGAGGCGCCTGCGGAGGAGGCCGACGTCCACGCGCTCCCGCAGCGCAGGGCCGGCCGTACCGCGCCCAAGGAGCCGGCCGGCAAGAAGTCCACGGCGAAGAAGGCGGCCGCGAAGAAGACCGCGTCGACGTCGGCCCGGGCGACGAAGAAGACGGCGGCGTCGAAGAGCACGGCGAAGAGCACCGCCAAGAAGGCGACGGCGAAGAAGACCACGGCCCGCAAGCGCTCGGCGTGACGAGGGACGCGCCGAAGTCGACAGCCGTGTCACAGAACAAGGTCGGGGCGATCGGAGCGGTGGTCGCGGGCACGACGCTGCTCGCACGGCGCAGGAAGAGCGGGGACGCTCCGGAGAACTGAGGGGCGCCGGGACGGCGCGCGGCGGCGCTCAGCAGCTCCGCGACTCCGCTTGCGCCGCGTGGGTGCGGGCGTTCGGTTCCGCCATGCCGCATGCGCTGTGCGCCGCGGGCACATGTGCTCAGCCGCGTGTTGCCGCCGGCCTCGTGGCGGGCGTTCAGCTGTGCGGCGCTGCTTGCGTCACCGCAAGTGCCCGGCCGTGCGGCGCCGTCTGCTCCCCGCGGGTGCTCAGTCGCGCGGCGCCGCCGGCCTCAGGGCGGACCTTCAGCCGCGCGGCCCGCCTCCCTCAGCGCAAGTGCCCAGCCCCGCGGGGCATCTGCCGAGGTGCCGGTGCTCAGCCGAACGCCCCGCCCTTCCTGGCAGTGGCCATCAGCCGTGCCGCCCCGCCCTGCCTGGTCGGCGGTGTTCAGCTGTGCGGCCCCGCCTGCCCCGCCGCCGGCGTTGCCAGCGCCGCCAGTTCCTCCGCCGTGCGGGGACCGGTCGCCGTGCCGTCCAGCAGGCCCTGGCCGCGCAGCAGTTCCGCCGCCGCGACGCCCCACGGCAGGCGCAGGCCCGCCTCCCGCAGGAGCTGCGTCCGCGCCAGGTTCTCGGGCGCGGGGCCGGTGCGGACCCCGGACGGGGTGAGCAGGGCCGCGTCGTCGGCCCAGCGCAGCGCGAGGTCGACGTCATGGGTGGCCATCACAACCGTCGTACCGCTCGCGCGCAGCCCGTCGAGCGTGGCGAGCAGCCTCTCCTGACCGTCGGGATCGAGCCCGGCCGTCGGCTCGTCGAGGATCAGCACCCGCGGGCGCATGGCGACGGCACCGGCGATCGCGGTCCGCTTGCGCTGCCCGTACGAGAGCAGATGCGTGGGCCGGTCCGCCAGCGCGGAGATGTCCAGCGCCGTCAGTGCCTGAGCCACCCGCCCCCGCACCTCGGAGTCCGGCAGCCCCAGGTTGAGCGGCCCGAAGGACACGTCCTGCGCCACCGACGCGGCGAACAGCTGGTCGTCCGGGTCCTGCACCACCAGTTGCACGGTGGTCCGCAACCGGGTCAGCCCCTTCCGGTCGTACGACACCGTGGCGCCGTCCACCACCAACTCCCCGGCACGCGGCCGGAGTCCACCGCTGAGCAGCCGCATCAGCGTGGTCTTGCCGCTGCCGTTGCGGCCGAGCAGGGCCAGCGCGCGCCCCTCACGCACCTCGAAGTCGAGACCGGTCAGCACCGCCGGGCCGTCCTCGTAGGCGAACGACGCGCCCCGCAGGGCGACCAGGGGGGCGGCCTCGCTCATGAAAGCGGCCTTTCGAGTACGAAGGTGAGGGCGGCCAGAGCCGCGAGCAGCGCGAGACTCACGGCCGTGAACGGCACGGAGACGCGGGCCTCGGGCACCAGGACGCGCAGGGTGCCGTCGTAGCCGCGCCCGGCGAGGCCGGCCTGGAGGCGCGTCGCCCGGTCGAAAGCGCGTACGAAGGCGGTGGCGCCCAGCCCGCCCAGCGACCGCCACCGCGCGGCGTGCGTGGTGTGCCCGAGCCGGGCCGCCTGCGCGTCGTGGACGCGGCGTACGGAGTCGAGGAGCAGGAAGCTCATCCGGTACGTCACGAGGGCCACGTCGACGACGGGCGCGGGGACACCGGCCCGGACCAGCCGCGGCAGCAGGTCGGACATCGGTGTGGTGAACGCGAACAGCAGCACCCCGAGGGAGGCCGCCGAGGTCCGCAGCAGCAGTTCCCCGGCACGCACCGCGCCACCGTCCGCGAGACCGACGAACCCGTCCGGGCCGCCGACCCGCACCAGCAGCGGCAGCGCGCCGGTGACACAGAAGCCCAGCGGCACGCGGTACGCGAGCCACAGCCGCCGCGGCGGCACGCCCGCCGGCCCGAGCAGCACGGCCAGCGCCGTCACCAGCACCAGCGCGGCCCCCGGCCACGGCGGCAACGAGATCGCCAGCACGGTGAGTCCCAGCCCGAGCACGGCCTTGTCCACGGGGTGGCGGCGGCGCCAGCGACTGCTGTGCGCCGCCGCGTCGATCGGCAGCACGAGGCTCAGGCCCCTTCGGCTCCGCCGGGTCCTGGCACCAGCCCCCCGCCCCGCCGCTCCTCGGCCCGGCCGGGCCCGCCGCCCCGCTGCTCCATGGTCCGGGCCTCACCCTGACGACGGCCGCGGCGCACCCCGAAGTAGTACGCGAGCACGCCCGCGCCGACCGCGGCCTGGAGGGCGAACAGCCCCGACTCGATCTCACCGGACGGCGGCTCGTACAGCGGCGAGAACCAGGGCTCGTAGTCCGGGGCCAGCTCGGTGATCGCCGTCTCCGCCTCGGCGTCGGCGCCGGTGAACGGCTCCTCCTTGTGGTCCCCGAGCCCGAACAGCAACGGCAGTACCGCGAGCGCGGCGACGGCGAGCACCAGCAGGAGGTTGATCCTCGTGTTGCGTTTCATCGGGCCACCGCCTCGCTGTCGTTCCTCTCGCTGCCCGCCTTCTTGGTGAGCAGCACGCCCAGCCGGGTCAGTTCACCCTTGCTGGACTGCACGAGCAGCCGCATCACCAGCACCGTGAGCAGTCCCTCGCTCACCGCGAGGGGGATCTGCGTGACCGCGAAGATGGAGCCGAACTTGCCGAGCGCGCCCAGGATTCCGCTGCCCGGGTCGGGGAAGGCGAGCGCCAGCTGGACGCTGGTGACGCAGTACGTGGACAGGTCGGCGACGAACGCCCCGAAGAACACGGCGACCATCAGCGGCACGTCGTACCGCCGCAGCAGCCGGTAGACGCCGTAGCCGGCCCAGGGTCCGACGATCGCCATCGAGAAGACGTTGGCGCCCAGCGTGGTCAGCCCGCCGTGCGCGAGCAGCAGCGCCTGGAACAGCAGGGTGATGGTGCCCAGCACCGCCATGACCGGCGGCCGGAACAGGATGGCCCCCAGTCCGGTACCGGTGGGATGTGAGCAACTTCCGGTCACGGACGGCAGTTTCAGCGCCGACAGGACGAAGGTGAAGGCGCCCGAGGCGCCGAGGAGCAGCGTGCTCTCGGGATGTTCCCTGACCTCACGGGTGAGGGAGCGGACTCCGTGGACGACGAACGGCGCGGACGCGGCACCCCAGGCGATCGCGTGCGCCGGAGGAAGAAAACCCTCGGCTATGTGCATGGCTTCAGCAGACCCTCTCCAGCACCTCGTGGATGGTGTTCGAACTGCCTCGGCCGGTCTCCTGGCTGACGGGTGACACCGCCCGTGCTCCGCCTTCCCGGGTCACGAGGACCCAGTGGCTGCCCCTGAGGGCCGGAGCCGGACTTCCCGATCACAGTGGCGAGGGCCGCACCGGTTTCGCACCGGATTTCCCGTTCACCAAGGCGTGGTGACAGTAGTGCGCCCCCAGGGGTGGTGACAAGCGTGTCGTGGGGGGCGCGAAGACGCTGGTCACGCGGCGCGACGGGGCGCCGTGCCCGCCGTCGCCCCTGGCCGGCGGCGCGTCCGGGACCCCTCCCCGACAGTGCCCCGTATACAACGGTGTGCCGGACCGCTGGACAGCAACGACAAAGCCACATAAGTGAGTTGAGAGAGACCGTACGGCAACAGGGGGCGCACGCCGGTCAGAGGGCGCGCTGCCCGCTGCACCGACGGCCGTGTCGAGGACCGTTCACGCCAGGGGGAGAGCACCATGGACGAACCGACCTACACCATGCCCTTCGCCCCGCCGCCCGAGCCGCCCCGGCCGCCGCGCACCCGGGAGCACGACCCGCTGGCCGCGGCCCTCGGCAACGCCTCCCTGCTCGGCGTCGGCTACTGGCTCCTCGGACGGCGCGGGCTCGCCGTACTCGCGCTCCTGGGCACGGTCGTCCTCGGCTCCCTGCTCGCCTCGACCGCCGCGTGGGGGTACGAGGCCGCCGCGGTGGCCTGGTGGGTCGCGGTCGTCGCCCACGGCTGGTTCCTGGCGAGCCGCGGCATCCCGCGCGTCGCCTCCCGCCGGCAGCGCCTGATCGCGCTCTGCGTCACCGTGCCGGTGCTGCTGGCGGTGGGGCTGCTGCGCCACGACGCCCTGCGCATCGGGCAGGACGTCACCGAGGCCCGGGACAAGGGCGACTGCGCCGGGGTGTTCCGCGCCCAGGACGAGGTGTGGGCCGGGCATCGCGTGGCCGGCGCCCCGGTCAGCGCCAGGGGCGACCGGGTGGCCGAGGACTGCCGCGACCTCGATACGGCCGGGACGCTGCTGGCCGACGGCCTGGACGACGACACCGACGCACTGGAACAGGGCTTCGGCATCCTCACCTCGGTGCTCGGCGAACCCGGCAACGAGCGCACCGTCCGCACGGTCCTGGACGGCTTCCTCGACGGTCTGCCCACGGACGACCCCTGCGGCACCGTCGGCGTCACCGACTGGCTCCGCGAGCGCGAGGCGACCCGCGACCAGCTCGACCGTTCCGCGGACACCGCGAACCGCGTCGCACCCGCCGCGCTCCTCGCCTGCGGCGACACCCTCATGCGGAGCAGGGACTGGCAGGCCGCCCAGGCGCACTACCGCCAACTCCTCGACGAGTACCCCGACGACAGCCTCGGGAGCCGGGCCCGCACCGGCGTCACCGAGGCCACGCAGGCCATCGAGCTGGACAACGTCCGCTCCCTGCTGTCCGGCACGGCGGACGAGCAGCCCGAGTACTGCTCCCGGCCGGCCAAGTACAGCGCGGCCGAGCCCATGGGCAAGGGCACCAACCGCGCGCTGTACTTCGGCAACACCGAGTACACCGACCAGCTCCCCGCCGGCTGGAAGGCCACCGACGCCGCTCGCGCGGTGGCGGTCGTCTGCGTGGGAGAGCCGGAGTTCGGGACCTCCGTCCAGACGTGCCCGTACGTGGGCCGCACATCCGGTGCCGTCACCTACGTGACCTTCCACAAGATCGCGATCCCGGTGCGGGTCTACGAGGTGCGCACCGGAAAGCTCGCCACCCGGCGCACCGTCCAGATCAGCGGATCGAGCTGCCCCGCGGTCCTCTCGTACTTCACCTACGGCGACGACGACAACCCGCCGACGGACCGGTACGTCACGGACTCGCGCTCCGATGTGCGCGACGCGTTCAGGTCGCTGACCCACCGCTGAACGACGACCGGCGCGGGCGGCGCGGGCGGTGCCCTGGGACAGGGTCTTCCGTTTCGGCCACCGGAGGCGTAGGTTCCGTTTACCCCGCGCGGCACCTTTCGAGGTGCGGGCCCGCCAGTTCCGGACGGCGGGCCGCGCGGGGGCCAAGCTGCACGGCCGCGGCCCGCCGCCCACCACGCCCCGCCGCCTACCGCGGCCGCTTCCGGCTGACGGCCCCTCGGAACCGCACGGGACGGGACCCCGCCGAACCCCATCGGACCCCACCGGACTCCGGCCGAACCCCGTCGGACCCCTGATTGGCCTCCTCGAAGAGCGCCGCGGCCGAAGTCGATCTAGCCTCCGAAGTGAGCGCTTAGTGGATCTTTCTGTAGTGCGCTCTATCCGGCCCAAGGAGGAGATATGCGCAGGTTTCACAAGGCCGCTGTCGCGACGGTCATCATAAGTAGTCTGGGTTTCCTGGGTGTCGGCACCGCCACTGCCGCGGCCGCGCAAGGCCCGCACGGTGGCGGATGCAGATCCCATGATCTGAACATCGACATCCTGGGTCAGGTCGGCATTCTCAACGGCCTCGGCTCCAACCTCATCAACGGTGAGGGCAGCCCAGGTGCGCAGTTCACTGACATCGGTTCCGAGTGTGGCTTCGGCTACTAGTCGCGTCACATAGCTCACCGCATGGACTCCGGCGCCCGGCTTCCTGACCCTTGACCCGGCGCCCGTCCGTCAGTGGCTGCTTGCGTTTCATCTCGAAGTGGGTGCGAAGGCCCCGGACCGCGACCGGTCCGGGGCCTTCGCGACGGCTCCCCGTCCCTGGCCGCCTACGGAAACGGCGGAAAAATGACAGAAAAGACAAAGCCGACATATCTGGGCAGCGGTGACCCGGCGCGACAGCGCACGGACTACTACCCCCTGTGGCTGGACAACCTCGCCGACGACGTGACGATGGAGGGCTCGGTCCTGAACGGGATCGTGCGCGGGGCCGAGGACGTCCGCACGGTACTGGGCCACGCGCGCACCCTGTACGAGTACCAGGACTTCATCTACCTCGGCGAGTACGGAGAGAACGGCTTCGTCGAGGACTACGCGTCGAAGGTGCGCGGTGAGCCGATCGCGAACATCGCCGTCGTCTACAGGAACCCGCGGGGGCAGACGCAACACCTCGTGGTGAACCACCGTCCACTGCCGTCGGTCCTCCTCTTCTCCCGACTCATGGGCGAGCACTTCGCCGGGACTCGTTTCGCGTCGTACTTCGCCGCCCCCTCCACCGATACCGAGCGCGGCTGAAGGAGAAACAGCATGCCCACGCCCCATTCCATGAACGCGCTCGTCGCCCAGCAGATCGGCGAGCCGAGCGACGTCCTACGGATGGAGACCCGTCCGATTCCCACGCCCGGATCCGGCCAGGCACTCATCCGAGTGAAAGCCACTCCGGTTCACGCCAGCGATCTGCACGTACTGCGTGGCCGCTACGGCTTCTCCCCCGAATTCCCCACGGTCGGGGGGCACATGGAATGCGTGGGCCGCATCGAGGCGCTGGGTCCCGACACCAAGGGCTTCAGGATCGGCGAGCGGGTGGTGAACGTCGCGATCCCGGCGGTACCCGGGCCGCCCGTCGCCGGCACCTGGCAGGAGTACCTGGTGGCCGACGCACGAAGGCTCCTGCCGGTCCCCGACCGGCTGAGCGACTCCGACGCCTGCCAACTCGCGGTCAACCCGTTGACCGCGCTGCTCCTGGTGACACGCGAACTCGACGTCCGGACAGGGGAATGGCTCCTGCAGACGGCCGCGGGCTCCACCGTCGGCCGCCTCGTCCTCCAGCTGGCCCGGCATCTGAACATTCCGACGATCAATGTCGTGCGCCGGCGCGATGCCGTCGAGGAGATCAAGTCGCTCGGCGGCGACGAGGTCATCTGCACGGAGGACGAGGACCTGGTGCGGCGGGTGGCCGAGATCGCGGGACCGGCCGGCGTGCACAAGGCCATCGACTGTGTCGCGGGCCCTGTGGGTGCCCAGGTGTCCCAGGCGCTGGCACCGGGAGGAGAGCTCGTCGTCTACGGCGCGCTCTCGACGCACCGGCAGACGGACCCGGCGGCGCTGACGATCCCGCTGCCGGCCCGCTCGGTGATCTACGAGACCAAGACGGTCCGCGGCTTCTGGCTGAACCGCTGGTTCGGCACCGCCTCACCCACGGACGCGCTGGACGCCCTGTCCGAGGTGCGCACCCTGGTCACCGACAGAATCCTGACCATCCCCGAGGGCCGCGCGTTCCCCCTGGAACACTTCACCGAGGCCCTCGCACTCGCAGAGGCCCCGGCACGCGACGCCAAGCCCCTCCTCGTCTTCGAGGACAGGTAGGCCGCGGTACCCGTCCGGCTGAGCCCCCGGACGATGACGAATCCGTCAGGACAGCCTCCCGTCCTCACCAGTGACACCGCGCGGCGCTAGGCTTCAAGCCCCTGAACTCGTCCAGGGGCTACAGCCGTTGAAGGGCTGGCAGGGGCAGGGGGTCTGGTTCCCGTGGTCATCCCGGAGACCGCGCCCTGTGATCTCAGGGAGATGTCATGGGCTTGCTTGTCGTCCTCGATGAAGCGGTGGCCACTCTCAAGGCCCCGCTGGAGGACGACGACCGGGCGCAGGGCTGGACCGACGACCTCCGAAGGGAAGTGCAGGAGGAGATCTCGATCAGCCGCTCGGTGCTCCGCCGTCACGGGTTGCATATGACGCGATACCTGCGCCCCCGCTTGGACGAGTGGATGGAACGTGAGGGCGTCCATCCGGGGCGTCTCCGTGACCTGGTGGTCAAGGTGCAGCGGTCGCTCGTGGAAGCCCGGACCACGACGTGAGAAACGCCCGCCGCCCTGCGCGTCCGTCACCCACGACCAGTCCCCGAACAGTCACGGACCTCACCCTGCAATTCGCGGGTGTACAACCCCGCGCGGATGTCGACTGTCTGAAAGGCGCTGGAGGGATGAACCTTCGGTTCCATTCCTTGAGGAGATGGGGGATCAGGTGGGGAAGCAGGTCTGGAGAGTCGTCGTGGCCGGTGGTGCGGCGGCGCTGTTCACGGCCGTGGCCGCGGCGCCGGCCGGGGCGGCCGAGGGTGGTGCCTCGTTCTCCCGTGTCCAGGTGAACGACGGCAAGCCGATCGTGATCGGGGTGTGGAACGAGGTCGCGGTGCCCGCCTCCTTCCGGATGGCGACCACTCGCAAGTGGAAGTGGCCGGCAGTGTTCCTGTACCGCAGTGGTGCGGGTGAACGGCTGTGGCACGCCATCGAGACGAGCGACTGCATCAAGGTGAGCTCGGGCGTCTGCGACTTCAACGAGACGATGTACTTCGACCCGAGCGTGTGGGACATGCGTAACAGCGAGGCCGGGGCGTGGAAGGTCGGGGCCGAGGTGCACTTCGAGGGTGGCGGTGGTGACGTCGACGACAAGGGTCTGACGGTCCAGGTCAAGCGCAACTCCCGCCTGACCGTCAACGCCTCGCCCGAACCGGTGTCCAAGGGCAGGACCATCACCGTGACCGGAAAGGTCACCCGGGCCAACTGGGAGACCAGGAACTACGCCTCCTACGGAGGCCGCCTGGTGAGCCTGCAGTTCAAGCCTGCCGGCACCGCCTCCTACACCACGGTGAAGAAGGTGTACGCGAACAGCTCCGGTGGTCTCAAGACGACCGTGAAGGCCTCCAAGACGGGTACGTGGCGCTGGGCGTACTACGGCAACAGCACCACCGGGCAGTCGACGTCGTCCGGGGACAACGTCGTGGTGAAGTGACGTCGGCGGTGCCGGCGGTCTGATGGGTCCGAGCCGGCGGTAACCGTCGCGACGGTCAAGGCGTCGGCTCCGCCGCGACCACGGCGGACCCGACGCCTTGCGTCCTGGCGCCCGGGATCAGCGTTGCCGAGCAACGGTGACCAGGAGGCCACACCCACGCTGATCTGGACATACGACGTCCGTTCCCGCCCACAGGCCAAGGTCGCGGGAGGCGGCCCATGATTTCTCACTCCCCACTCACTCGGGATCCGTGCGTGGGAACGACAAAGAGCCGGACCCAGTGAGACTGGGTCCGGCTCTTGAACTCTGGCACTTTCACAGGTCAGCGAATTGATTGTGCTGGTCCGGCTTCTGTGCCCCCGGCAGGATTCGAACCTGCGCACACGGCTCCGGAGGCCACGTGAGCCTCGCACGGATCCGCTGGTCAGGGGCCGCGCACGGGGACGAAGGGAAGAGTTCAGTCCACAAATGGTCCACACGAGTCCATAGCGGTCGTGGTGGGTCGCTGAATCGATAGCGGACGATCGGCTGACGGGAAGCACACAGAGAGGGTGGCCTGGCCATCGTGCACGTTCCTTGTGCATCCATGGCTCCACAGGGGGTGACGAACCGTCAGGGTGGCTGGTACAACGAAGGTAAGATCAACACTCAAGGCACTCCTGGGGGGGAACGTGTCTGACACCATTCACGGTTGGCTATCTGATGCTGTGTCAACCTTTGGCAAGTCATGCAAGGCGAAGCTCGCTGGCGGGGGGAGCCCGGAAGCGGCGATACGCGGCCCGCTCGAGGTGCTCCTTGCAGCCGTGGGCAGTCATCACTCACTGCATGAGCTCACGTGGCACGACGAGGTCTCGATTCCGGAACTGGGTGTGCGCCCGGATTACGCGTTCCATGTGAACGGCCTCGTGGCTGGCTATATTGAGCTCAAAAAGCCCGGCCTAAGTGTCGACCCGGAATCCTTCACTGGACGCAACAAAGTACAGTGGGAGCGACTCCGAGACTTGCCTAACCTGCTCTACACCAACGGCACGGAATGGCGCCTCTTCCGTAATGGAGTGCAGCTCGGCGAAACTGTTACGTTCATTGGCACTTTGAAGGGTGCGGGAGAGAAGGTTACTCCCGCAGAGCCGGCGGCGCTGGACGCCCTACTAAAGACGTTCCTTCTCTGGGCACCGCCCCCTATACGCCAGGTATCTCGTCTCGTACAGCATATTGCCCCGCTGTGCCGTCTACTACGTGGCGCTGTACTCGAACAGTTGGCAGCGGAAGCTAAGTCTCCGGAGGAAGAGGAAAGCGTAAACGCTCGACCTTTCTCGGGGCTCAAGAGCGACTGGCGCAAGTTGCTGTTTCCCTCTGCGGATGACGCCACTTTCGCCGACGGTTACGCACAGGCCGTTACCTTTGCCCTTCTGTTGGCTCAGACTGAGAACATCCCACTCACTGAGGGCAATCTTCACGAGATCGGCCGTAAGCTTGATGCCGATCACGCTCTCATGGGTAAGGCCCTCCAGTTGCTCACGGACAATGTTAACGAACGCTTCGAGGTCACTCTGAATCTATTGCTGCGCACCGTTGGTAGCGTTGACTGGCCCAGCATCCGGCGGGGCAACCGGGATGCATATTTGCACTTGTACGAGAACTTCCTTACTGTCTACGACTCGAGGTTGCGACAAAAGAGCGGCTCGTACTACACGCCGCGCGAAGTGGTAGAAGAAATGGTCCGCCTCACCGAAGATGTGTTGCGTACCCGACTCGGTAAAAAGCAGGGCTTCGCCGAGAATGATGTGCGTATCGTCGATCCTGCCATGGGGACCGGAACCTTCCTTCACACAATCATCGAGAGCGTCGCTTCGCATGCGTCTGAAAGTAGTGGACCAGCGATGGCACAGGATGCCATCGGGCGGCTCGCAAAGCGCCTCTATGGTTTCGAGCTGCAAATGGGCCCCTTCGCTGTTGCCGAAATGCGCGCCTCAGACCTTTTGAAGCGCCATCAGGCGCCGATGCCAAAGGGTGGCCTCAACCTCTTCGTCACTGACACGCTAGACAACCCCTTTGTGGAGGAGCAGGAACTGGCCTCTACTTACGGCGTTCTATCCGCCTCGCGAAGGCGCGCAAACGAAGTCAAAGGAAAAGTCCCTGTCACTGTCGTGCTCGGAAATCCGCCATATGATGACAAGGCGGAGAACCGCGGCGGGTGGGTCGAGAAGCGCCCTAAAGGGCAGAAACCTCCTCTGCTTGATAGCTTCCGACTCCCTGGCAACGGTCGGTATGAGCACATTCTTAAGAATATGTACGTGTACTTCTGGCGTTGGGCTACGTGGAAGGTCTTTGACGCACACGAAGACGACCAGCATGGAGTTATCTGCTTCATTACACCGTCCGGCTTCGCTACAGGTCCTGGTGGTCGGGGCATGCGCGACTACCTGCGACGCACGTGCGATGAGGGCTGGATCATCAATCTCTCACCTGAAGGTCAGCGTGCAGACGTAAGTACGCGGGTATTTCCGAAAGTCGCCCAGCCCCTAGCTATCTGTATATTCGTGCGGCGGGCCGACGGGGACTCCACGAGTCCAGCTCGTATCCACTATCGATCTGTCTCGGGCAAGCGTACGGAAAAATTCCACCAGCTTCAGGAAATCCGGCTGGACGACGATCAATGGCGCGAGACTCATTCGGAGAAGGTGCGGCCTTTTACACCTGCCACACAGTCCGGCTGGGAGGACTTCCCTGCACTGGATGACCTGTTTCCTTGGGGTAGTCCAGGAGTAAAAGCAAACCGCTCCTGGGTGACTTCTCCTTCCGTGGATACGCTGCGGCGCCGTTGGGCGCGACTAATCCGTGAGAACGATTCCGCGGAAAAGGCCAAACTGTTCAAAGAGACTGATACGCGCTCACTTGAACGCAAGGTGGCTCCGCTTTACGGGTGGCCAGATCATAAACTCAGCGTGGAGGAGGAGCGGTCTACTGTTCCCCGGTTGATTCGTATTGCCCTCCGCAGTTTCGATCGCCAATGGCTGGTTGCCGATAATCGCGTTATAGACCGTCCGCGTCCTGAACTTTGGGAGGCGCTTCGGACTGGCCAAGTCTTTCTCAATCAACAGTCCACGCACGTGATTGAGTCTGGTCCCGCAGTCGTAGCGACCACCCTGATCCCCGACACTGACCACTTCAACGGGCGCGGTGGTCGGAGCATGCCTCTTTTGCATCCCGATGGCTCTGCGAATGTCCCTGCTGGTCTCCTGGCGTATCTCGCCGGCGAACTGGGGATAGAGCGCGTTACGGCACAGGACCTGGCAGCCTATACGATCGCCGTGGCGGGACACGTCGTTTTCACGGAGCAGTTCACAGAGGAGCTACTCACCCCGGGTGTGCGTCTCCCACTTACCCGGGACCGAGATATCTGGCAGAAGGCCCTCGAAATTGGCGCCGCGGCGATGTGGGCTTCCACCTTCGGTGAGTGTTACGTGGATCCGGAAACGGCTCGCCCTGCGGGCGCTGTCACATTTGGGCCGGGTGACTCGCGTCAGATTCGCTATCTCACTCACGTTGGCACTTCGGTCCCGAGTAACCTTCGGTACGACTCCGAGACGCAGACCTTGTACGTCGGCGACGGCGCCTTTGCGCCCGTTCCTGAGGACGTATGGAACTTCGATGTCGGTGGCATGCCAGTGGTGCGGAAATGGTTTGGCTACCGCAAGGCCTCGCCAAACAGTAAGAAATCTAGCCCACTCGACGACATCCATGTTGACAGCTGGCCAAGCGAGTGGACGACCGAGCTCGTCGAGCTGCTGTCCGTCCTACGCCGCCTAGTCGACCTGATACCCGCCCAGCGAGACCTGCTGACCGAAATTCTGGCGGGTCCAGTCATAACAGAGCAGGATCTCAGGGGCGCAGCAGTGCTTCCAGTGAAGGAAGCCGGCCGTAAGGCGCGGCGCGAGACTACAGAGGGACTTTTCCCAGCGGAGGGCAGCGAAGTCTGATGCGAGGAGTGTATTAACGGGTGGTGTAGAGGTAGCCGATTGCCTCCCTGAGCGAGCAGCCGCCCTGCGCTAGTCGACGCAGGGCGGCTGGAACCCGGCATTGGTCGATGTTGGCCTTGGATGCCGCCTCTAAAGCGTCGGCGAACGCCACCACCTCAGTTAGCCGATCCTCGGCCTTCTCCTGCTCAGCGCGATGGAAGACCGCGGCACCCAGGACGGTCACTGAAATCAATCGGTCGGATTCGTTGATCAACCCCATCCACTGCAAAGCCGACGTATCGGCCTGCAACTGATCGAGGGAGAGTCCACGGGCGACGGCGTCTTCATCAGCGGACAAGGGGAGAGGGTCGAGCATCAGCTCGGCCAACAACCGTTGCTGTGAGTCTGTAACGTCAATGTGTGGTACGGCCATGCGTCATGCGTAGCACGTTCAGCAGCAGCAGGATTGAAGCCGAGTACCGTGTCGTGTGCCTCGCTGCCATGTTCGCCTGCAAGCCTTGGGTTCCGTCATCCGCCGCCCGCGGTCTTGGCCAGGACTGCCCCGTCCGGCACAGAGCATCAGTTTGGAAGATCGCGTATGCGGATCCGGGCTGAGCCAGCGAGTCGATGACCTGTGAGATCTCGGGCGGCTCGCCGCTGTTCCCCGTTACTGCCCGCCGCTCGCTGTTCGATCGCGCACCAGGCGTCATCCAGCGGCACGGGACCGGACATCCCCTGAGCTCTGCGCAGGATCCGTGGCAGCGCCGCGGGCTCGCCGGCCTCGTCCTCGGCGCCATTGTTTCGGGCGAGCAACATGGTCGAAAGCGGTACGATCGTCCCCAGAGACTCACTCGCCCGACGCTCGCGGTGTGGACAACCCGTCGGTGCGGCAAGCGCTTAGACCACTACATGTAGTGGCTGGATCGGATTCTGACCCCACAAGTAGTGGTTTCCGGGTCTCTAACCCCTCCCGTATCACATAGTCTTGATGCAGCATCATCGGCATAGCCGCTGAAGCCATGCTGACGTGCGTCCTTGGGCGCGAGCCGCATGTAGCGCAGGCAACGCGCCCCCGGTGGAAGGGATTTCGCCAGTGGCGCAAGACCAGAGGGGAATTGGCCTCATGGTGTGGACCCACCGTAGCGCGCTCACCTGGGCGCGGCGCCGATGAGCGCCCCGCTCACGCTCGCCGCGCTCGGCGCCCTCCCCAAGCTGCGCGTCTACGTCGACGAAACCGGCGACCGCGGCGCGCTCGGGTCGCCCTTCTTCGCCATGACTGCGCTCGTGGTCCCCGACGAGGAGGACTGGAACGTGCGCGTCGTCGCCGCCGGCCTGCGTGCCATGGTCCACGCCAGCCGCCCGGAGACGACGACTCCGCTTCACTGGGTTGACCACTTCAAACGCAAGCACCCGGAGCGTCGGGAACGGGCGGCGCGGACCCTGTCCCTGATGCCTTCCGTCAAGGTCATCCATGTCATCGTGCCCAAGCGGAACGTCATACCGACCGGTGGCATGGCCGATGGCACTCGCTTCTACAACTACACGACCCGCCTCCTCCTGGAGCGTGTCGCGTACTGTGCTGCAACGTGGGAGGGAGGTCCTCGCCTCGCTCTCCCCTACTTCGGTACGGTCAAAGGCGTCGATCATACGGACACGGCTGGCTACCTCACCCGGGTCCGTAACGGCCTCGGCGGAGAGACCTGGGGCGTCCCCTGGCAGTACATCAAGTGGCCGCCCAAGTGGACCGGCACCGACCGCGACGGCATTCAGCTTGCCGACATTCACGCAGGCATCCTCAACGTCGCCCTCTCGGGCGACGATAAGGACGAGGACTGCGCGCAGAACCTGCTGCTGTGCAAGCACCAGTTGTACCGCTCGGCTGGCGGTTCCCTCATGGGCTACGGCGTCAAGGTCTGGGGATCGTATGTGTTCCTCGTGAACCGCTGCTGGTACTCGAAATGGATCATCGCCTGACGCGCCGAAGCCCTCTGGAGGGCTCCGGGGGCCACTGCCACCGCTTGGGTGGAGGATCCAGTTGCCTGGTTCCGACCTTGTCCCGGCAGCCCACCAGAGGGCTCCGTGCCGCTCTCGCGGCGTAAAACAACACTACCCTGCGAACCCGTCGAGTACGCCTCGGAGGTGCCAAATCTTGCCAACTCAGCCTTCCCAGGTTCGAATCCTGGCACCGTCACCCGAGCGAGAATTGGCCCCCTGACCAGCGAGTTTTGGCGTGCTCGCGCTCTACTGGTGGAATCACTTTCACTGATTCGTGCTGGGTGGGCTGTGTTCTCCGCAGTCCAGCCCCCTCAGCTCCCGTTCTTCATCAACCCACCACCTCCCTCAGCTCCCATCCCGTCTGCCGTCGGCCCACACACCGTGGAGCGGGCGTGGTTCCTGGCGTCCAGGTGGAGCGCGCCACTGTACGAACGACCTGGACGCCAGGGGCCGCGTCTGCTCGGCTCTGCCTGGGTCGACGGCAGACGGGATGGGAGCACCCCGCGCACGCCACTACACGGCCGGCACTCGCGAACGGGGCCCCCGCCATCTCGGAGCCTGAGCGCCCCCGCCGGAGGCTGGTCCTGAGCGTGGGCGCTCTCTAAGGTGATCAACTCGTGAGCTGGCTCTCGCCACGTGGGCGCGCGTCGGCGCAGCGTGCGCGGAGCGGGCCGAAGGCAGGAGCGCAGCGCGCAGCGGAGCCGGGAGCGCGCCCGGCGAAGCGGAGCGCAGCCGGCTTGATGAAGTAGAGAAACTCTTACCGCGCCAGCAACTGGGGGAGTGCCGAGTCCGATGACGTCGGGCTGTCGGCCGTGCCTCCACCTCGGCTACCGTGCGATCTATGCCCTCTGGACTGGACACGCCTCAAGGCGCTGCCGCACTGGCAGAGTCGCTCTTGCCTCCGCTCGGGAATCGCTGGCTGCACACTCAGGCGGTGGCTGCTCGCGCCGGCGAAGCGTCCGCGGCCGTGCCCGAAGAGGACCGCGATCTAGTCGTCGCCGCTGCCTGGCTGCACGACATCGGGTACGCCCCGGAGCTCCGGGACACCGGGTTCCACCCGCTCGATGGCGCTCGGCATCTGGAGACTCTGGGGGCTCCTTCCCGGCTCGTGCGCCTCGTCGCGCACCACTCCGGAGCCGTGTACGAAGCGGAGCAGCGCGGGCTGACTGCCGAGCTGGACGTCTACGAGCGCGAGGACTCGCCGGTCCTGGACGCGTTGATCTACGCGGACATGACGACCGGGCCGGCTGGCCAGTCCTTCGACTTCGATCACCGCATTGACGAGATCCTGGACCGGTACCAGCCGGGCAGTGAGGTACACAACGCGATCAGCAAGGCACGTCCGTACCTCGGGGCCGCTGTCGAGCGGACGCTCTCCCGCTTGAGCGATCAGCCGAGGTAGGGAGTCGGCCGCTCGGTCAGTCCGTGATCGATCCGCATCCGCATCGACGGGTGGATGTTCAGGCTGTCCAGACGGTCGGGATGGACGAACGCCACTTCCTTGCTTTCACTGCTCGTGCGCGCTTCGCCGCCGACGATGCGCGCCCGGAAGCAGATCGAGAACTGTTGCCGGACCTCGCCGTCGTCGTACGCCATGACGTGGGCAGGGTTGGTGTAGATGCCGACCAACCCCGTCACCTCGACGTCGAAACCCGTCTCCTCCTTCGTCTCCCGCACGGCGGCATGGGGTGCGGACTCGCCGACGTCGACCCCGCCGCCGGGCAGTGCCCACAGGTCGTTGTCGGTCTTGTGGATCAGGAGAACTTCCCCGGCCTCGTTGCGCGTCACCGCGGTGACAGACGGAACGATGCTGTTCGCCTCCGGGGCTTTCGGATCGTTGAAGTAGTCGACTCGGGCCATGCCTCCAAGCCTTGCATGCCCCGTCGCCGGTGACGTCGGCGCCGGCCGGTCTACTTCGACTGCCCGCGCTCCCATGCGTAGTCGAAGCTGCGCATGTAGTGCCGGAAGGTGCGGGCTCCGGGGATGTACCGGAAGTGCAGCACGGGGTTCTGTCCGGCGGGCGCTCCGAGCACGTGCGGGTTCACCAACACGTCGTCGTCGAAGCGGTAAATCGAGTTGTAGAGGATTGTGTCGTGTAGCCGGACCTCGACACCGGGGGTGGTCAGCGCGGGTTCGAGGTAGCGCCGGGTGATCCGTGCTCGCGCGGCCAAGTCGTCGCCGATGCCCTCCTCGTCGCCGCGCTGACGGATCATCTCGGAGTCCGGATCGCCGACCAGGATACGAACCTGTCCGCCGGCCTTGGCCTTGTCCGCCAACTGGTACGGGAGGTCGGGGTGGCCGTCGAACAGGAACAAGCCCGCGTAGACGAGGATGTCCACGTGGTCCTTCGCCTTCTCGATCAGCGATGACCACAGCGTCGCCGGCACTGCTCCGCGGTGGGGGTAGTACGTGATCAGCTCAGAAGTGCTCGCGGATTCGGCCTGCTTCGCCACGGCCGGCCAGACGTAGACCTCGTCGACGCCGAGGAAACTCGCGGCCTTCCAGCGGTGCCCGCGGTGCGGCGTGCGGTCGGTAGTGATCCACCGTTCCACGCTCTTGGGGTCCACGCCGACGTAATCGGCAACGGACTGGATCGTCTCGCCCTTCGCTGAAATCGCCGCGCGCAGACGCTCGTTCGCCATGAGCCGGCCCTCCCCTGGGACGCCGTAGGGACGTTTTGACGATAGCTCAGACGTCCCCAAACGTCCATACGGGCCGTGATGCGTCCACACACTCTCGCGGTCTCCTGATCTCACCGCCGGATGGCGGCTCAACTCCCGCTAGATCAGGAGAACAGACGATGCGTCAGATCCCCGTCGACACCTCCGCGGCGACCGTGATGGTCGCGCAGAGCCCGGAGCCGAAGGTCAAGGACCGCCGTACCGGTGAGATCGCGATGGACGCCGAGACCGGCGCGAAGCTGATGACGGTGAGCGTGATGTTCGCCGTGCCCGGTGAGGTGGAGATCCTCAACGTCACCGTGCCGGAGACCGGCATTTCCGGCGAGCTGGCCATGGGTACCCCGGTCGCGCTGACGGGCCTGATCGCCCGGCCGTGGGAGAACGACTTCAACGGGCAGAAGCGGCATGGCATCGCCTTCCGCGCGGTCGCCGTCACCTCCCTCGCTGCCGGCGCCTCGACCGCGAAGGCGGCCTGAGCCGTGACATCGGTCCTCGTCGCTGTGGTGCTGGTCGTCGCTGCTGCGGGTCTCCTGCGGTGGCGGCGCCCGGCCTGGTACTGGCTGACCTTCGGGGTCATCCTCGCCGCGCTGCGGGTCCTCATCCGGTACGGGACGGTCATGGATGCCTGCGGGCTGACAGTCCCGCCCCCGCGGTGGCGTCTGGCCATGGCCCGCATGACCGGCTGGCCCGTCCCCGGACCGCGTGCCCCTCGCATCCTGCGCCTGCGGGCCACCCGCACCGGCCTGGTCCTGCGCCTGAAGCTACGCCCCGGTCAGGACGCCTTCGACGTGGCCGCGTCCTGCGACCGGCTGCGGCACTCCTTCGCCCTGTATGGCGTGACCTCCCGTGAGCTGCGCTCGGGGGTGGTTGAGCTGCGGATGACCGGCTACGACGTCCTCAAGCGGGTGCAGATGCCGGCCCGCGTCGACACCCGCCCGATGCGGGTCCCGGTCGCCCTGCGCGAGGACGGGGCCGTGCACTACCGCGACTACCGCGCCGTGCCGCACGGGCTCACCCTCGGCGCCACCGAGTCCGGCAAGTCGGTCTACCAGCGCAACCTCGTCGCCTCCCTCGCCCCGCAGCGCGTCGCCCTGGTGGGGATCGACTGCAAGCAGGGGGTGGAGCTGTTCCCGCTGGCCCGCCGGTTCTCCGCGCTGGCCGACAACCCCGACGCCGCCGCCGAACTCCTCGACGCCCTCGTGGCGCACATGCAGGACGTCTATCAGCTCATCCGGGCCGAGCAGCGGATCACCGCTGACGTACCGGATGCGGAGATAGCGGCCGACATCTGGGACCTGCGCGAGGACCTGCGGCCGGTGCCCATCGTGGTCATGGTCGATGAAGTCGCCGAACTTGCCCTCTTCGCCACCCGCGAGGAGGAGAAGCGGCGGGACCGGATCATCACCGCCCTTGCTCGACTGGCTCAGCTCGGCCGTGCGGCCGGGATCTATCTGGAGATCTGCGGGCAGCGCTTCGGCTCCGAACTCGGCAAGGGCATAACCATGCTGCGTGCCCAGCTCACCGGCCGGACCGCGCACCGCGTGAACGACGAATCGTCCGCGAACATGGCCTTCGGTGACATCGCGCCGGATGCCGTGCTGGCCGCGATCCAGATCCCCACCGACACCCCCGGCATCGCCGTCACCGGCGACTCCTCGGGCGGATGGGCGCGCATCCGTGCCCCGCACACCTCGCTGCGCCAGGCCGTGAACATCTGCAACCGGCACGCCGACCTCACCCCCGACGTGCCTGCCCTCGCCGCGTTCCGGCCCGCCCTCGCCTCCCTCGCCCCGGTCACCGCCCCGGTAGTCGAGTCGGCGCCGGCCGCCGCCTGAGCTGGAGGTCGTCATGCCTGCCGCGAAGAAGCCCGCCACCCGCCGCAAGACCACTCCGCCGCCCGCGCCCGAGCCGGTGAAGTGCTCGGACTGCGACGGCACCGGCGAGATCGCCGAAACCGTCCGGGTCGGCACCCGCAAGGGCCGCGCCACCGAGAACCGGCAAGCCGCGCTCTGCCTCACCTGCTGGGGCACCGGCCAGGCCACCGACTGACCAGGAAGGGAGACCACCGTCATGACCCGCTCAGCCCTCCGCGTGGATGCCGTCCTGGTGCAAGCCGTCATCGCTGGCGCCCTGTCGTTCGCGCACCTGCACGACCTCGCCGCCGCTGCCGGGCAGACCGGCTGGAAAGCCTGGGCCTACCCGGTGTCCGTAGATCTGCTGCTGGTCGCCGCCTGGCGTCGGCTGCGTACGGACGGGCCGTCCCGGCTGGCCTGGTGCTGGTTCGTGATCGCCCTGTTCGCCTCCCTCGGCGCCAACGTCGCCACCGCCGGGTTCCTCGACCTCGACCACCCGCCGGCCCTGCTCCGCTTGGGCGTCGCCGGATGGCCCGCCCTCGCCTTCCTCGGCGGCACCCTTCTTGCCCACTCACCCACCTCCGCTACCGCCCCGGCTCCCGCGGCTGCGGACCCGGCCCCCACGGAACCCGAGTCAGCTCCGGTCGCTGCGCCGGACCCGGACCCGGTCGCTGTCGACGCTGCGGAGTCCGCCCCGGCCCTGCCCGCCGCTGACCCGGCCCCCGTACCGCTGGCTGTGTCGGTGCCGGCAGCGCTGGTCGATCACGCCCGCAAGGTCGCCGACGACCATCGCGCACGCACGGGTTCCCGGATCGACGTCGACACCCTGCGCGCCCGCCTCGGCGTCCCGCCGCACATGGCCGACATCATCGCCGCCCAACTCACCTGACTCGGAAAGGGAGGCCCCCGATGACCCGCGACCCCGCCGACCTGACCGCCGCCGACTACCTCGACGCCGCCCGCGAGATGACCGCCGCCGACCGGCCCTACCTCGCCCACCTGCTCGCCGAGGAAGCCGCCCAGCGCACCACCGCCCCGGCCACCGCCGCCGGCATCCGCGCCTCCTTCCCCGACCCGAACGCGACCCGAACGGAGACCGACTGACATGCCCGCCCGCGACTTCTTCCACTCCGTGATGCGCATCGGCCCCGTGCAGATCGGCACCCACCGCGACAACCGAACCGGCCAGGCCAAGCACGCGGCCGTGTGCAGCTCCGACGGCTGCGGCTGGTCCGCCAGCTACACCAGCCGGTCCGCCGCCCAGCTCGCCGCCCGCACCCACCGCTGCAGCGTCAACTGATCGGAGATCACGGCCATGGATGTCCCGCTCTGGTTCGCCCTGCTGTGCGTCGGAGTCCTCGGCGTCAAGCTCGTCCGCCCGCCCTGGTGGCTCGTCGCCGTCCTTCTCCTCGGCGGCTACCTCCTCGCCGACAGCCTGTTCGCCCCCGTCATCGCCACCGCCGTCAAGTGACCTGCGAAGGAGAACCGTTCATGCTCCGGCCCAAGCTCCCCACCATGCCCCAACCGACCGGCCTGGTCACCCCGCCCGCCGTGATCCACCCGACCACCGTCACCCCCGGTACCCCGCTCCCGCAGCAGGCCCCCATCGCCCCGGCCCCGACCTCGGCCCGGCCGACGGTGCAGCTCACGCCCGGTACCGCGCTCGCCCTCGTCGCTGGCGGCACCGCCGTCGTCCTGGTCGTCGGCGCCGTCCTGGTCTCCATGCTGCTCGCGGTCGCCGTCACCGGCGTCTCGGTCGCCGTGGTCGCGGTCGTCCTGCGCCTCCTCGTTGCCGACCTGCGCAAGGGCCGGTGATCCCCGTGGTCGACACCGTGATCGCTGCCGCATTACCGGCGCTCGGCTGGGCCTTTCACGGCGCTTTCCTGGTCCGCCGCCTGGCCACCGCCCGCCGCGACCCGTTGACCGGCCTGCACACCCGCGCCGGATGGACCACCCGCGCCGAACACCTGCTGGGCCGCCACCCGTCCGCGCTGGTCCTCCTGATCGACCTGGACGACTTCAAGAACATCAACGACACCCACGGTCATGCCGCCGGTGACGCCGTCCTCACCGCGACCGCCCGCCGGCTCCACGCCTGGTGCGGACGCCACGGCATCGCCGCCCGCCTCGGCGGAGACGAGTTCGCCGCCATCGTCACCGACCCCCACCACACGGCCGGCCTCGACGCCCTGCGCAGCACCCTCGCCCGGCCCGTGCCCCACGACGGCGAACTGCTGCCGGTCTCGGCCTCGGTCGGGGCCTGCCACCGCCACGACCTCCCGGTCCCGGTCCTCACTGACGCACTGTCCGCCGCCGACGCAGGCATGTACGCGGCCAAGGGACACGGCAGGCGCAACGTCCACAACTGATCGACCCCCGGAGCGGCCTCGGTCGCCAAACTTCCGCCGCTCCGGGCGCCTTCCCACCTTCCCGATCCAACGGACCTGAAAGGCACGTCCATGATGCCCCAGCACACCCCCACCGCACGCCTGTGCTGCAACTGTGACGGCTTCCCCGCCGTCGCCATCACCACCGGCACCCGCCACCCCGACGGCACCCGCACCACCCTCCTGATCACCTGCCCCACCTGCCACGGCACCGGCCACACCACCGCCCCCACCGCTGGCCTCGCCCGGACCGGGAGGTGACCGCGGTGCAGGCGCGCGTCCTCGACCTCTTCTGCTGCGCCGGTGGCGCCGCCATGGGCTACCACCGCGCCGGCTTCGAGGTGGACGGCTGCGACATCGCTGACCGCCCCCGCTACCCCTTCGTCCACCACCGCGGCGACGCCCTCGACCACCTCATCGCCACGGGCGCCATCGAGCGCTACGCCCTCGTCCACGCCTCCCCGCCCTGCCAGGCCGGCTGCGCCCTCACCGTCGGCACCAACGCTTCCCAGGGCTGGGGCGGCGCGCACGTCGACCTCGTCGCCGCCACCCGTCGCCTTCTCGACACCGCGGGCCTGCCCTACGTGATCGAACAGCCCAACGGCCGTGCGGCAATCCGCAAGGACTTGTCCCTGTGCGGGGAAATGTTCGGGCTCGGCGTACTGCGCCACCGCAATTTCGAACTCGGCCGCTGGGCCACCGCCCGGCCGGCACACCCCCGCCACCGCGGCTACGTCCGCGGCCACCGCCACGGCGTCCACCGCGACGGCCCCTACGTCGCCGCTTACGGCAACGGCGGCGGCAAGGCGACTGTCCCTGAGATGCAGGCCGCCATGGGCATCACCTGGACCAGCGTCCGCGAAGAACTCACCGAAGCCATTCCCCCCGCCTACACGCAATGGATCGGACACGCCTTCCTTACCGCGCGGCAGGAGGTCTTCGCATGAGCGACACCGCCACTCCGGCGGGCTTGGACCCGCTCACCCTCGGCGACCTCCTGCGAGTAGCCGCCGCCCCCGACTTCGAGCGCTGGCACGAGCAGATCCGCCGCACCGGCGGCTGCGCCGACCCCATCCACCTCGCCGGCTGGGTCACCCACAAGGACAAGACCACCGGCGCCACCCTCCACCACTACACCACCGCGAATGAGCCCGGCGGCCGGCTGCGGGTGGCGTGCGGCAACCGGCGGGCCTCCCGATGCCCCTCCTGCGCCTGGATCTACTCCGGGGACACTTACCACCTGATCCGCGTGGGCCTCGCTGGCGACAACCGCCGCGACATCCCCGCCACCGTGCGGGATCACCCGCGGGTCTTCGCCACCCTCACCGCCCCCTCCTTCGGCCCGGTCCACAACCGGCCCGACCGCGGCACCTGCCGCTGCGGCACCCACCACACGGCGGACGCCGTCGAGCTGGGCACCGCCCTCGACCCGTCCACCTACGACTACGCGGGCGCCGTGCTGTTCAACAACCACGCCGGGCAGCTCTGGCAGCGCTTCACCAACCGGCTCCGCCGCGAGATCGCCGCCCGCGCCGGCCTCACCCAACGCGAACTCACCGAGTCCGCCCGCATCTCCTACGGCAAGGTCGCCGAGTTCCAACGGCGCGGGGCCGTGCACTTCCATGCCGTGATCCGCGTCGACGGACCCCACGGGCCGGCCACCCCGCCGCCGTCCTGGGCGAGCGTGGATCTTCTCGCCGACGCGATCCGGGCCGCCGCCGCCCACGCCTATACCGCGATAACTTCCCCGGCCGCCGCCGATCAGCCGGCCCGCACCTTCCGGTGGGGCACGCAGCTCGACGTGCGCCCGGTCAAGGTTTTCGGGGACGGCTCCGACATCACCGAACAGGCCGTTGCCTCCTACGTCGCCAAGTACGCCACCAAGGCGGCCGAGAACACCGGCACGCTTGATCGCCGGATCGGGGAGCTGTCCGAACTCGACCGGCACGGCGTCCCCGACCACGCCCGCCGGCTCATCGAGGCGTGCAAGACCCTCGACCCGCTCTATCCGGACCGGCGGCTGTGGGCCTGGGCGCACATGCTCGGCTTCCGCGGCCACTTCTCCACCAAATCCCGCCGCTACTCCACCACCCTAGGCAGCCTCCGCCAGGCCCGCGCCGACTACCGCGCCGCCCAAGAAGCCGCCGCCCTCGGCCTCGACGACCAGGAGCCGGACACCGTCCTGGTCCTCGCCGACTGGCAGTACGCCGGACACGGCCACAGCCCCGGCGAATCCGCCCTTGCCGCCACCATCGCCCGCGACCTCCAACTCAACCGCCAAACCGCCCGTGAAGAACTCGCAGCCCTTGAAGGATTCTGACGTGAAAGACGAGCTGATGACCGTCCCGCAGATCCTTGGTGAGCTCGGCGGAGTGTCGCGGCGGACGTTCTACCGCTGGCGCGAGCTGGGGCAGGGGCCGGCTGCCTTCAAGCTTCCCAACGGGGAACTGCGCGTTTGGCGGAGCGACTTCCGGACCTGGTTGCGGAAGTTGGAGGCTGCCGCGTGAAGTCTCTCGACGTGAAGGTCTGGGGGGTTCGAAAGAGGAACACGAAGAAGTCGTCCTACGACGTCCGATGGATCGTGGCCGGGAATGTATTTTCCGACCAGTTCCGCACCAAGGGGCTGGCGGATCACTATCGTTCCAAGCTCCTCCGTGCCGCTCATGGAGGCGAGGAGTTCGACACGGTCACGGGGCTGCCTGACTCGATGGTCGAAAAGGCGGCCTCTATGAGCTGGTACGCCTTCGCTCTGAGGTACCTCGCCATAAAGTGGCCGCATGCCGCTCCCAACACGCGGAATGGCATCAACGAGTCGCTGACCGCAGTGACCATGAGCCTGCTTGACGATCGACCGGGCCGGCCGCCAGAGGACCTGATCAGGAGGGCGCTTCGGAACTGGGCTTTCGTCATTCCCGGTCCGGATGACTGCGAACTGCCGGATGAGGTCGCGCACGCGTTGCAATGGGTGTCGAAGGCTTCGCGGCCTCTCGCAGATCTCGGCGACGCAGCGGTCGCCAGGGCCGTGCTGGACGCGTTGAAGCTGAAACTGGACGGCACGGCGGCAGCTGCGGAGACGGTTCGGCGCAAGCGCCGTACGCTCGTCAACGCTCTGCACTATGCGGTGGATCTCGGCGAGTTCAAAGAGAACCCCATCACTGGCATTCGCTGGAAGAAGCCCAAGGTCGCTGGGGAAGTCGATCCTCGGGTGGTGGCCAATCCAGAGCAGGCGCGTTCCTTGTTGACCGCTGTTTCGTACGTCGGCGGATTCGGTCGTGCTCGCGGCCGTCGACTCGTCGGCCTGTTCGCCTGCATGTACTACGGGGCCTTTCGTCCCGCTGAGGCTGTGGGCCTCACCGCGGCAGACCTGAAGCTGCCGGGGACGGGCTGGGGCACCGCGTTGCTGCACCGGACGCGCCCCAGTGCCGGCAAGCAGTGGACGGACTCCGGGGAGACTCACGACGACCGGGGCCTGAAGAATCGGCCTGCCGAGGAGGTGCGGCTCGTGCCGATCCCGCCCCAGCTCGTTGCCGTCCTTAAGCAGCACCTCGATACCTTCGCTACGGCCGAGGACGGGCGGCTCTTCACCAATGAGCGTGGGGGAGTGGTCGGCTCCTCGACGTACTACCGCGTCTGGCAGGAGGCTCGTGCGCTCGCTCTTCCGCCGGCCGCGGTGGCCTCACCACTCGTTGCCCGTCCGTACGACTTGCGGCACTCTGCGTTGTCCACGTGGCTCAACGCCGGTGTCGACCCGACGGAGGTCGCCGAACGCGCGGGCAATAGCGTGGAGGTCTTGCTGAGCCGGTACGCGAAATGCATCGACGGGCGGCAAGAGGTCGTCAATCGCAAGATCGAAGAATTGCTGCGCGAGTACGAGTGACACGTACGTGAGTCGTCAGCCCCCAGCCCGCATGGACTGGGGGCTTTGCCGTATTTCGGCCGCGTGTCGTCTGTCGTTAGTTGTCGGTTGCACCTGCCGCGTCGCGTTTTGCATCGCTGGCGAACTGCCGCCCCTGGGGTTCCGTCCGGTTCGCGCTCTACGCCTGGGCTGCTGGACTGGCGACCCTCGCGGTATGGGGCTCTTGGAGAAGGAACCGCGGCGGCTGATTGGTGGGCAGTCCCGTTGCCCTGACTGTGGGCTATTGCAGGACCGGGTGCCGACGCTTGAGCAGGAATGGGTGCTGCTGGAGCCGGACATGCATCCCCTGGCTCATACGGTGCCGGCGGAGCATCGGTGGATCGAACTGTCCGATGGGCGGGTGACGGTCTACGGGGTGTGTCCGCCGGATCAGTTCCAGCGGTGCCGCGTCGAGCACCGCCTCGCCTGCCCCGCACAACCTCGGCCGGATCTATGGCCGTGGTTGACGTCCCTACGAGGGGAGAACGCGCGGCAAGTGGAGCGACAGAACGGTCCGGAGCAGGCTCCACCACCTGAGGAGTGGCCGGACGCCGGCTGATGGACGTTCCGGAAACTCCGGGGCTGACCAGGGGAGACAGTCCAAGATCCTGTCCACGAATAGTCCACAGACCCCGACATACGCCCGCTCCGAGCGGCATACGGCTGCACATACGCGAAGACCCCGTTCTCAGCGTTCTCGCTGATGGCGGGGTCTTTGGGCACTTCCTGCGAAGTGCCCCCGGCAGGATTCGAACCTGCGCACACGGCTCCGGAGGCCGTTGCTCTATCCCCTGAGCTACGGGGGCGTGTCTTGCGGGGTGGTGGTTCCTCGCGGCGACGGGTAGAACACTACCAGCTCCCTCGGGGTGTTCATGAACGGGTTTCCCGTGGTCGTGCCGGGGTCAGGGCGGTGTCAGTCGCCCGCGTGGGTGGAAGTGGGGAAAAGCCGGACGCGGTGGCCGGTGCCGACCTACTCTCGAAGTTGTGCCAGGCGCGTCTGGCCGGGTGCTTGTCGTGGACGACAACAAGGTCATCCGGCAGTTGATCAGGGTCAACCTCGAGCTGGAGGGCTTCGAGGTCGTGACCGCGGCCGATGGTGCCGAGTGTCTGGATGTCGTCCATCAGGTGCGGCCCGATGTCGTCACGCTCGACGTCGTCATGCCGCGGCTCGACGGGCTGCGGACCGCTGCCGGGCTCCGGTCGGACCCTCTTACCCGGCACGTGCCCATCGCCATCGTCAGCGCCTGTACGCAGTACGAGGTCGAGAGCGGACTCGATCTCGGCGTGGACGCCTTCCTCGCCAAGCCGTTCGAGCCGGCGGAACTGGTGCGACTCGTGCGGGAGTTGGTCGAGCGGGCGGCGGAGCGGACGTCCGGAGACGCCGCCGTCGGGTTCGACGAGTGGCTCGGGGCCGCCGAGGCGGAGCGCGCCGGGCGTGCGGGTGGTTGAAGCGGGAGTGGAGGGGCTGAGGGAGTGACGGGTGGGGGTGAGGAGGAGAGTGAGAGGGCGGGGCGGCACTTGCCGGCCTGACATTCCTTTTACCTCGCCTGCCTCGCCGTACCTCGCCCACCTCGCCGTACCTCGGCCCACCTCGCCGCTCTGACGCGCGTCCGACATCTCCGGCCTGACGTTCGTCCGATGCCGGCCTGACGTTCACCCGATGCCGGTCTGACGTCCGTCCGACCCCGTCCCACATCCCGGAACAGAGCCCAAACCGGCTCGCATACCCACCCCCCTCCTCCCATACGCTGGTCCCGTGACCCCCGTCGAGCTCTCCCGCACCGTGCTGCACGCCGTGCGTCGTGCCGTCGACGAGGGTCGGCTGAGTGTGGTCGTGCCTGATCGGGCCGTCGTGAAGTCTCCCGGGCCGGGGGGATGGGGCGACTACGCCACCGGCATCGCCCTCCAGCTCGCCCGGCCGGCCGGGCAGCCCGCGCTGCGGGTCGCCGAGGTGTTGCGGCCCTATCTGGCGGGAGCGGAGGGTGTCCGGGGCGTCGAGGTCACCGGACCCGGGTTTCTGAACATCGCCCTCGACGTGGACGCCTCCGTCGACATCGTCCGTCGGGTGCTGCGGGACGGGCTCCGGTACGGGCACAGCGAAACCCTCGCCGAACAGGTCCCGCATCTGCACGCCCCCCACGAGGCGCGTGCCCTCGTCGTGCTCGACGCCTCCGCCCGCATCCTGCGCTCCCAGGGTGCCGTCGTCCGCACCAGCTGCGATGCCCGTCCCGAACCCGAGTGGGAGGCCGTACTCGGCGTTCACGTCGATGCCCCCGGCCCCCTTCATGCCCCCGCTCCCCAGCGCGGCGACACACCCCCCACCCATGGCGCCGGCACAGGCACCGGCGACGCCGTCCTCATCCGCCCCACCCCCTCCCCGGCCGACCCCGCCCCCCTCTCCCGCGACGCCGGCCGCTGGGCACTCCTTCACCCCGCACCGCACGATCGTCCGCGTATCACCGCCGACCATCTGGTGCAGCGCGAGAGCAACCCCCTCTTCCGGGTCCGTTACGCCCACGCCCGCACCCGTGCCCTCGTCCGCAACGCCGCCGACCTGGGCTTCGCCGCCGAACCCGGCAGTGTCGACGTACCGCACGACGCCGTGCTCACGTCGCTCGCCGACCACCCCCGGGTCCTTGGCGCCGCCGCGACGCAGCACGCCCCCGACCGACTCGCCCGGCACCTCGTCGACGTCGCCGATGCCGTTCTGCCCCTGCTGCCCACGGTGCTGCCGCGTGGTGCGGAGAAACCCTCGGCCGCCCACCGGTCCCGGCTCGCGCTCGCCGAAGCCGCCGGGACGGTGCTGGCCGGTGGCCTGTCCCTGCTCGGCATCGACGCACCCGAACATCTCTGAGAGAGCCGAAAGAGCAATGAGCCGTTCCGCACACCCCGCCGGACCCCGGCACGCCGACGTCTTCACCGAGGGCCACTACAGCGCGCCGCCCGCCGATCTCAACGTCCTCGACGGCAAGGTCTGGTCGCAGACGGTCAGCCGTGACACCGACGGTGTCGTCAGTGTCGGCGGTGTCCCGGTGACGCGGCTCGCCGAGGAGTTCGGCACCCCCGCCTACTTCCTCGACGAGACCGACTTCCGGGCCCGCGCCCGCGCCTGGCGCACCGCGTTCGGGCATGACGCCGACGTCTTCTACGCGGGGAAGGCGTTCCTCTCGCGTGCCGTCGTGCGGTGGCTGCACGAGGAGGGGCTGAATCTGGACGTCTGTTCCGGGGGTGAGCTCGCCACCGCGCTGTCCGCCGGGATGCCCGCCGACCGCATCGCCTTCCACGGCAACAACAAGTCCGAGGACGAGATCCGCCGGGCCGTCGAGGCGGGCGTCGGGCGGATCGTGCTCGACTCGTTCCAGGAGATCGTCCGCGTCGCCCACATCGCCGAGGAGCTGGGCATCCGCCAGCGGGTGCAGATCCGTGTCACCGTCGGGGTCGAGGCTCACACGCACGAGTTCATCGCCACCGCGCACGAGGACCAGAAGTTCGGCATCCCGCTCGCCGGGGGGCAGGCCGCCGAGGCCGTGCGCCGTGCGCTGCAGCTCGACGCGCTGGAGCTGATCGGCATTCACAGCCACATCGGGTCGCAGATCTTCGACATGTCCGGGTTCGAGGTCGCCGCGCATCGCGTCGTCGGGCTGCTCAAGGACGTCCGGGACGAGCACGGCGTCGAGCTGCCCGAGATCGATCTCGGCGGTGGCCTCGGCATCGCCTACACCAGCGACGACGACCCGCGTGAGCCGCACGAGATCGCCAAGGCGCTCACCGAGATCGTGACCCGTGAGTGCGAGTCCGCGAAGCTGCGGACGCCGCGTATCTCCGTCGAGCCGGGGCGCGCCATCGTGGGGCCCACGGCCTTCACGCTCTACGAGGTCGGCACGATCAAGCCCCTTGAGGGATTGCGTACGTATGTCTCGGTGGACGGGGGGATGTCGGACAACATCCGTACCGCGCTGTACGACGCGGAGTACAGCGTCGCGCTGGTCTCCCGTTCCTCCGACGCGGCGCCGATGCCGTCCCGCGTCGTCGGCAAGCACTGCGAGAGCGGGGACATCGTGGTGAAGGACGCCTTCCTGCCGGCCGACCTGGCCCCGGGCGACCTGATCGCCGTACCGGCCACGGGCGCCTACTGCCGGTCCATGGCCAGCAACTACAACCATGTGACCCGTCCTCCGGTCGTCGCCGTGCGCGACGGCGAGGCGCGTGTCATCGTCCGCCGTGAGACGGAGGAGGACCTCCTGCGTCTCGACGTCGGGTGACATCGAGGGCCGGGCTTCCCGGGCCCGGCCGGCGACCCGCGCGGCCAAGCGGAAGATCTTCTTCTTCCGCCCCCAAAAAAATGAAATAAACGTCTCACGATCCGGACAATGGGCCGGAAACTCCCGTCCGGTGAGTGAGACTGGTCCCACCGTCGACGGTAAGAGGAAGCGAGGTCGGATGATGCGTACGCGTCCGCTGAAGGTGGCGCTGCTGGGCTGTGGAGTGGTCGGCTCCGAGGTGGCGCGCATCATGACGACGCACGCCGACGACCTCGCCGCCCGCATCGGCGCCCCGGTGGAACTCGCGGGCGTCGCGGTCCGACGGCCGGACAAGGTGCGCGAGGGCATCGACCCGGCCCTCGTCACCACCGACGCCACCGCCCTCGTCAAACGCGGCGACCTCGACGTCGTCGTCGAGGTCATCGGCGGTATCGAGCCCGCCCGCACCCTCATCACCACGGCCTTCGCGCACGGCGCCTCCGTCGTCTCCGCGAACAAGGCCCTCCTCGCCCAGGACGGCGCCGCCCTGCACGCCGTCGCCGAGGAGCACGGCAAGGACCTCTACTACGAGGCCGCCGTCGCCGGTGCCATCCCGCTGATTCGCCCGCTGCGCGAGTCCCTCGCCGGTGACAAGGTCAACCGCGTGCTCGGGATCGTCAACGGCACGACCAACTTCATCCTCGACGCCATGGACTCGACCGGCGCCGGCTACCAGGAGGCCCTCGACGAGGCCACCGCCCTGGGGTACGCCGAGGCCGACCCCACCGCGGACGTGGAGGGCTTCGACGCCGCCGCCAAAGCCGCGATCCTCGCCGGCATCGCCTTCCACACGCGGGTGCGCCTGGACGACGTCTACCGCGAGGGCATGACCGAGGTGACGGCGTCCGACTTCGCCTCCGCCAAGGAGATGGGCTGCACCATCAAGCTGCTCGCCATCTGCGAGCGGGCCGCGGACGGCGGTTCCGTCACCGCGCGCGTGCACCCGGCGATGATCCCGCTGACCCACCCGCTGGCCTCGGTGCGCGGCGCGTACAACGCGGTGTTCGTGGAGTCCGACGCGGCCGGACAGCTGATGTTCTACGGCCCCGGCGCGGGTGGTGCCCCGACCGCCTCCGCCGTCCTCGGTGACCTGGTCGCCGTCTGCCGCAACCGGCTGAGCGACGCGACCGGCCCCGGCGAGTCCGCCTACGCCGCGCTGCCCGTCTCGTCCATGGGCGAGGTCGTCACGCGCTACCACATCAGCCTCGACGTGGCCGACAAACCTGGTGTCCTCGCCCAGGTGGCCACGGTGTTCGCGGAACACGGGGTGTCCATCGATACGGTTCGCCAGCAGGGGAAGGACGGCGAGGCCTCCCTCGTCGTCGTCACGCACCGCGCCCTTGACGCCTCCCTCACCGGGACGGTCGAGGCGCTGCGCAAGCTCGACACCGTGCGGGGTGTCGCCAGCATCATGCGGGTTGAAGGAGAGTAACCAGCAATGACCCACCAGTGGCGCGGAATCATCGAGGAGTACCGGGACCGGCTGCCCGTCTCCGACACCACGCCTGTCGTGACGCTCCGCGAGGGCGGTACGCCCCTCGTGCCCGCGCAGGTGCTCTCCGAGCGCACGGGCTGCGAGGTCCACCTGAAGGTGGAGGGCGCGAACCCGACCGGGTCCTTCAAGGACCGCGGGATGACCATGGCCATCTCCAAGGCCAAGGAGGAGGGCGCGAAGGCGGTCATCTGCGCCTCCACGGGCAACACCTCCGCCTCCGCCGCGGCGTACGGCGTGCGCGCCGGGATGGTCTCCGCGGTCCTCGTACCGCAGGGCAAGATCGCGCTCGGCAAGATGGGCCAGGCCCTGGTGCACGGCGCGAAGATCCTCCAGGTCGACGGCAACTTCGACGACTGCCTCACGCTCGCCCGCGCGCTCAGCGACAACTACCCCGTGGCGCTCGTCAATTCGGTCAACCCGGTACGCATCGAGGGCCAGAAGACGGCGGCCTTCGAGATCGTCGACATGCTCGGCGACGCCCCCGACATCCACGTCCTGCCGGTGGGCAACGCGGGCAACATCACGGCGTACTGGAAGGGGTACACGGAGTACGCCGCCGACGGCGTCGCCGCCAGGACGCCCCGGATGTGGGGCTTCCAGGCCTCCGGCTCGGCGCCGATCGTGCGCGGCGAGGTGGTCAAGGACCCGTCGACCATCGCCACTGCGATCCGGATCGGCAACCCCGCCTCGTGGCAGTACGCGCTCGACGCGCGGGACGCTTCCGGCGGTCTGATCGACGAGGTGACGGACCGTGAAATCCTGCGCGCCTACCGTCTGTTGGCCGCGCAGGAGGGCGTCTTCGTCGAGCCCGCGTCGGCCGCCTCGGTGGCCGGTCTGCTGAAGGCCGCCGAGCTCGGCATGGTCGACCCGGGCCAGCGCATCGTGTGCACGGTCACCGGCAACGGTCTCAAGGACCCCGACTGGGCCGTCGCCGGCGCACCGCAGCCGGTCACCGTGCCGGTGGACGCGGCGACCGCCGCCGAGCGCCTCGGACTGGTCTGACGTACCGCTTGACCCGGGGCATCCCCTGACAGGGGTGCACAGGGGGCTTACGACACGCATCGTGCGCCTCCTGTGCGCCCTATGTCGCCGCAGAACCTTCCTTCGATAGGCTGTACCGAACCCGCCCCCCGCATATGCCTCGCATAGGCAGGGCGCCGCGCCGTCGTCGTGATCCCCGGATGACCGGAGGGCCCGGCAACGGCCCGAAGGGTCCGTCGTACGTCTTCGCATGTCTTCGGCAATCACGCAGCTCAAGGAGAGTCATCGAGCGATGGCCGGTCCAGCGTTCCGCGCCGCCGCCGTACGGGTGCGCGTCCCCGCCACCAGCGCCAACCTCGGCCCGGGCTTCGACGCCTTCGGGCTCGGGCTGGGGCTCTACGACGACGTCGTCGTCCGCGTGGCAGACTCCGGGCTGCACATCGACATCGCGGGGGAGGGCAGCGGGTCGCTGCCACGCGACGAACGCCACCTGCTCGTCCGCGCTCTCCGCGCCGCCTTCGATTCCCTGGGCGGGCAACCCCGAGGCCTGGAGATCGTCTGCGCGAACCGCATTCCGCACGGTCGTGGCCTGGGTTCCTCCTCGGCCGCGATCTGCGCCGGGATCGTCGCCGCCCGCGCCGTGACGATAGGCGGCGAGTCCCGGCTCGACGACCGGGCCCTGTTGGAGCTGGCCACCGAGATCGAGGGCCATCCGGACAACGTGGCGGCCTGTCTGCTCGGGGGGTTCACGCTCTCCTGGATGGAGGCCGGCGCCGCGCGGGCGATCAGGATGGACCCCGCCGATTCCATCGTTCCGGTGGTTTTCGTGCCCGGGAAGCCGGTTCTGACGGAGACCGCGCGCGGTCTGCTCCCGCGCACCGTGCCGCACGTCGACGCCGCCGCCAACGCGGGCCGTGCCGCGCTGCTCGTCGAGGCCCTGACGAGGCGCCCCGAGCTGCTGCTGCCCGCCACCGAGGACCGGCTGCACCAGGAGTACCGCGCGCCCGCCATGCCCGAGAGCGCGGCGCTGGTGGAGCGGCTGCGCGGGGACGGCGTCCCCGCGGTCATCTCCGGCGCGGGACCCACCGTGCTGGCGCTCGCCGACGAGGGCACGGCCGACAAGGTGGAACAACTGGCGGGCCCGGGCTGGGCGGCGAACCGGCTGGCCCTGGACGTGTCAGGTGCGAGCGTGTTGCCGCTCGCGACCAGTGGCGCCGACGTGGCGAGCGTCGAGTAAAAGCACGCGATTGCCGGATTTCGAGAGGGGGAATGTTTGTTGGATCCGGTAGTGTTAACCTCAAGTCTGCACCCGACCCCACCATGGCGAGGTGCCTCGTGTCCCAGTTCGGGACAGACATTCTTCCGGGAGCTCCCCAAGCCGCACCGTGTCTCGTACCTCGTACGTGGGCAGTACGTCGTACGTCGACACTGAGCGGTCCGACGGGCACGCTCCGGAACCGGTGCGACCACGCCACATGACACTGGGTGTCACGGCTCCAGGAAGCGCCATCACCAGCTATTTCCTCCGCCGCTTTGGCGGACCACCGCCCCGGCACGGTTCGGTCAGCAAGAACCGAAGCCGGACAGCACAACCGGTCGCCGAGCCAGACAGGCCGACGTCCGCTCCAGGGAAGGACCCTTCGTGAGCGACACCACCGATCTGATGGGCGCACGTGTCGAGGAGACCGCTGCCGCGCCCGCCACGGACGCCTCCGCGCCTGCCGGCGGTGCCGGCTCGCGGCGGCGCCGCGGTACCGGCCTCGAGGGCATGGTGCTGGCCGAGCTGCAGCAGGTCGCATCCGGCCTCGGCATCAGGGGCACGGCGCGCATGCGCAAGAGCCAGCTGATCGAGGTCATCAAGGAGGCGCAGGCGGGAGGGGGAGCCCCGGCGAAGTCCGCCGAGGCCGCCGAGACCAAGCCGAAGCGCCGTGCCGCGTCCAAGGCGCGCAACGGCGACGACGCCCCTGCCGAGAAGGCCGCCGCGTCGGCCGACACCGCGGCCGAAAAGGCCGTGGCCCAGCAGCAGATCGAGATTCCGGGCCAGCCGGCGGGGGGTGCCTCCCGCGCGAGCGAGGCCGAGCGCGGGGGAGAGGACGCTCCCGAGCGCCGCCGCCGCCGGGCCACCGCCGAGGCGGGCAGTCCCGAGACCGTGACGGCCGAGGCGAAGGCCGAGTCGTCCGCGCAGCAGCCGCAGGGCGACGCCGGTGACGGCGAGGGCCGCCGCCGCGACCGCCGCGAGCGCGGCCGTGACAACCGGGACCGTGACAACCGTGACAACCGGGACCGCGACAACCGGGACCGCGACCGCCGCGGCAAGGGCGACGACCAGCAGCAGGGCCAGGGCCAGGGCCAGGGTCAGGGCCAGCAGCGTCAGCAGCAGGGCGGCGGACAGGGCCAGAACGACGACGACTTCGACGCCGGCCGCCGTGGCCGTCGCGGCCGCTACCGCGACCGTCGTGGCCGTCGCGGCCGTGACGAGATGGGCGGCGCCAGCAGCAGCGAGCCGCAGATCGCCGACGACGACGTCCTGATCCCGGTCGCGGGCATCCTCGACATCCTCGACAACTACGCCTTCATCCGGACCTCCGGCTACCTGCCCGGTCCGAACGACGTGTACGTCTCCCTCGCCCAGGTCCGCAAGAACGGCCTGCGCAAGGGCGACCACATCACCGGCGCGGTCCGTCAGCCCAAGGAAGGCGAGCGGCGCGAGAAGTTCAACGCGCTCGTCCGCCTCGACTCCGTCAACGGCATGGCGCCCGAACACGGCCGTGGCCGCCCGGAGTTCAACAAGCTGACGCCGCTCTACCCGCAGGACCGCCTCCGTCTGGAGACGGACCCGGGCGTGCTGACCACCCGCATCATCGACCTCGTGTCGCCGATCGGTAAGGGCCAGCGCGGTCTGATCGTGGCCCCGCCGAAGACCGGCAAGACCATGATCATGCAGGCGATCGCCAACGCGATCACGCACAACAACCCCGAGTGCCATCTGATGGTCGTCCTCGTCGACGAGCGTCCGGAAGAGGTCACCGACATGCAGCGGTCGGTCAAGGGAGAGGTCATCTCCTCGACCTTCGACCGCCCGGCCGAGGACCACACCACGGTCGCCGAGCTCGCCATCGAGCGCGCCAAGCGGCTGGTGGAGCTGGGTCACGACGTCGTCGTGCTGCTCGACTCGATCACGCGTCTGGGCCGTGCGTACAACCTCGCCGCCCCGGCCTCCGGCCGCATCCTCTCCGGTGGTGTCGACTCGACCGCCCTGTACCCGCCGAAGCGCTTCTTCGGTGCGGCCCGCAACATCGAGGACGGCGGCTCGCTGACCATCCTCGCCACCGCCCTGGTGGACACCGGGTCCCGCATGGACGAGGTGATCTTCGAGGAGTTCAAGGGCACCGGCAACATGGAGCTCAAGCTCGACCGCAAGCTCGCCGACAAGCGCATCTTCCCCGCGGTGGACGTCGACGCGTCCGGCACCCGTAAGGAAGAGATCCTGCTCGGCAACGAGGAACTGGCCGTCACCTGGAAGCTGCGCCGGGTGCTGCACGCGCTCGACCAGCAGCAGGCGATCGAACTACTCCTCGACAAGATGAAGCAGACGAAGTCGAACGGCGAGTTCCTGATGCAGATCCAGAAGACGACGCCGACCCCCGGCAACGGCGACTGAGACGCCGAAGACGCCGGACGGGCCCGCTGACGGCGGCCCGCTGAGATCGGCCTGCTGAGATCGGCCTGCTGAGATCGTCCCGCTGAAGGGCCGCATCCGTCACATCGATGACGGATGCGGCCCTTCACGGCTTTCCGCGCGACGGTGCCCCGAGTGTCCCCGTCCGACCCGACAGGGCGACGACGGTCAGGTGCGCCCCCACTTCTGATCGCATTCCTGGCCGTAGGGGGTACCCGGCATCCGACGAGAGCCGAGGTGCACATGCCTGACGACAGCACGCCGGAGCCCGGCGGGTCCGGCACACGCGGCCCGAGCCGACGGGCCAGGGGACGACGCCGAGGGCCACGGTCCCGGGCGCGCGGAGGGCTGCTGATCGCGGCCTGGACCGCCGCGGGCGTCGTCGTCCTCGGCGGCACCGGCGTCGGTTACGTGTACTTCGAGCTCAACGGCAATCTCAGGAGCGTCGACATCGACCAGGCCCTCGGCGCCGACCGGCCCGGCAAGGCCGGCAACGGCTCGCAGAACATCCTGGTCCTGGGCTCTGACGCCCGCGCCGACGGCGACGAGAGGCCGGGCGGCGGCACGGACGCCGGCGGCGCCCGCTCGGACACGGCGATGATCGTGCACGTCCGCGAGGGCCGGAAGGAGGCCGACGTCGTCTCCGTCCCGCGCGACACCCTGGTCGACCGCCCCTCGTGCACGGACGCCGGCGGCGCCACGCACGAGGCGGCCTCCGGCGTGATGTTCAACTCCGCGTACAGCACAGGCGGCGCCGCCTGCGCCGTGAAGACCGTCGAGTCCCTCACAGGTCTGCGCATGGACCACTACCTGGAGGTCGACTTCACCGGCTTCCAGAAGCTCGTCGACGAGCTCGGCGGCGTCGAGGTGACCACGACGCAGGACATCGACGACCCCGACAGCCATCTCGACCTCCGCGCCGGCACGCACCGGCTCACCGGCGAGCAGGCCCTCGGTCTGGTGCGCACCCGGCACGGCGTGGGCGACGGCTCCGACCTCGGCCGCATCCAGCTCCAGCAGGCGTTCGTCAAGGCGCTGGTCGAGCAGGTCGAGGAGATCGGCCTGTTCACCGACCCCAAGAAGCTGTACGACCTCGCCGACACCGCGACCGGCGCGGTCACGACCGACTCCTCCCTCGGCTCGGTCGACGCCCTGGCGTCCTTCGTGAGCGGCTTCAAGGGCATCAGCGCCGCCAAGACGGACATGGTGACGATGCCGGTGCGGTACGACCCCGCCGACCCCGACCGCGTCCTGCTCGACGAGACGAGGGCCCAGCGGGTGTGGGACGCCCTGAGGAACGACAGGCCCATCCCGAGGTCGGCCACGGAGGGATCGGCGACAGGCCAGGCCAAGGGCGTGATCACGTCGTGAGGGGGCGCGGGCCCGCCCGCACGGAATAGACCGGGGCAACCCCCGGTTTGGGTGGATGGCTCCAGTCCTGGCAGACTGGTACGTCGGCCCCGGTTCACGCTCCCGCATCCCGCGGCGGCGACCCGGCGCCCTCCCGAACCATAGGAGACACCTTGAAGCGCGACATCCACCCCGAGTACGTCGAGACGCAGGTCAGCTGCACCTGTGGCGCGTCGTTCACCACCCGTAGCACCATCCAGTCCGGCACCGTCCGGGCCGAGGTCTGCTCCGAGTGCCACCCGTTCTACACGGGCAAGCAGAAGATCCTCGACACCGGTGGCCGTGTGGCCCGCTTCGAGGCCCGCTTCGGCAAGGCCGCCGGCTCCAAGAAGTAGCGAGCCCCATTTCGCCGGTCCACGGCCGCGCCCCTCCCGGGCGCGCCGGGACCGGCGTTTTTGGTCGCCCGCCCACTTCACCCCGTACCCTTCCCCACGCTCTCACCCACGTCCGAGCAGGGGATGCCCCCATCAGGAGCCAGAGATGTTCGAGGCCGTCGAGGAACTCGTCGTCGAGCACGCCGACCTGGAGAAGCAGCTCGCCGATCCGTCGGTCCACGCCGATCAGGCCAACGCGCGCAAGCTGAACAAGCGCTACGCCGAACTCACCCCGATCGTCGCCACGTACCGCTCCTGGAAGCAGTCGGGCGACGACATCGAGACGGCCCGCGAACTGGGCGCCGACGACCCGGAGTTCGCCGCCGAGGTCAAGGAGCTGGAGCGGCAGCGCGAGGAGCTCACCGAGAAGCTCCGCCTGCTGCTGGTCCCGCGCGACCCCAGCGACGACAAGGACGTCATCCTGGAGATCAAGGCGGGCGCCGGCGGTGACGAGTCCGCGCTGTTCGCCGGTGACCTGCTGCGCATGTATCTGCGCTACGCCGAGCGCGTCGGCTGGAAGACCGAGATCATCGACGCCACCGAGTCCGAGCTGGGCGGCTACAAGGACGTCCAGGTCGCGGTGAAGACCAAGGGCGGCCAGGGGGCCACCGAGCCCGGGCAGGGCGTGTGGGCGCGGCTGAAGTACGAGGGCGGTGTGCACCGCGTGCAGCGGGTGCCCGCCACCGAGTCCCAGGGGCGTATCCACACCTCCGCCGCCGGCGTGCTCGTGACGCCCGAGGCCGAGGAGGTCGACGTCGAGATCAACGCGAACGACCTCCGCATCGACGTCTACCGGTCCTCCGGCCCGGGCGGGCAGTCCGTGAACACCACCGACTCCGCCGTGCGCATCACGCACCTTCCGACCGGAGTCGTCGCCTCCTGCCAGAACGAGAAGAGCCAGCTGCAGAACAAGGAGCAGGCACTGCGTATCCTGCGCTCCAGGCTGCTCGCGGCGGCGCAGGAGGAGGCGGAGAGGGAGGCCGCCGACGCCCGCCGCAGCCAGGTCCGCACCGTCGACCGCTCCGAGAAGATCCGGACGTACAACTACCCGGAGAACCGCATCTCGGACCACCGCGTCGGCTTCAAGGCGTACAACCTGGACCAGGTCCTTGACGGCGAGCTCGACGCGGTGATCCAGGCCTGTGTCGACGCGGACTCGGCCGCCAAGCTCGCAGCCGCGTAAGGCACTCACGAGTACGACGGAGGACGAGCGTGCAGCCATCTTTCGGGGGGCGCCCCGCAGGCCCCCGCAGCCTGCTGCTCGCGGAGGTGGCCCAGGCCACCCAGCGACTGGCCGACGCCGGCGTGCCCTCGCCGCGCACGGACGCGGAGGAGCTCGCCGCGTTCGTGCACGGCGTGAAGCGGGGCGAGTTGCACTCCGTGAAGGACTCCGACTTCGACGCCCGCTACTGGGAGGTCATCGCCCGCCGTGAGCAGCGCGAGCCGCTCCAGCACATCACCGGGCGGGCCTTCTTCCGGTACCTGGAACTCCAGGTCGGGCCGGGCGTGTTCGTGCCGCGCCCGGAGACGGAGTCCGTGGTCGGCTGGGCCATAGACGCCGTGCGCGCCATGGACGTGGTCGAGCCGCTGATCGTCGACCTGTGCACCGGCTCCGGCGCCATCGCGCTCGCGCTCGCCCAGGAGGTGCCGCGCTCCCGGGTGCACGCCGTGGAGCTGTCCGAGGACGCGCTGCGCTGGACCCGTAAGAACGTCGAGGGGTCGCGGGTCGATCTACGGCAGGGGAACGCCCTGACCGCCTTCCCCGACCTCGACGGGCAGGTCGACCTGGTCATCTCCAACCCGCCGTACATCCCGCTCACCGAATGGGAGTACGTCGCTCCCGAGGCCCGGGACTACGACCCCGAGCTGGCGCTCTTCTCCGGCGAGGACGGCCTCGACCTCATCCGGGGCCTGGAACGCACCGCGCACCGGTTGCTGCGGCCCGGCGGCGTCGTCGTCATCGAGCACGCCGACACCCAGGGCGGCCAGGTGCCGTGGATCTTCACCGAGGAGCGGGGCTGGGCCGACGCGGCCGACCACCCCGACCTCAACAACCGCCCGCGCTTCGCCACCGCCCGTAAGGCGCTGCCGTGAGCACCGACCGGACTTCACCCCCGCAGTACGGGTACGAGGAGGAACGCTGAGATGGCACGGCGATACGACACCAACGACACCACCGACCGTGTGACCGGTCTGCGTGAGGCCGCGTCCGCCGTCCGCCGTGGCGAGCTGGTGGTCCTCCCCACCGACACCGTGTACGGCATCGGTGCCGACGCGTTCTCCTCCGAGGCCGTCGCCGATCTGCTGGAGGCCAAGGGCCGTGGCCGCAACATGCCCACGCCCGTGCTCATCGGTTCCCCGAACACCCTGCACGGCCTGGTCACCGACTTCTCCGAGCTGGCCTGGGAGCTGGTCGACGCGTTCTGGCCGGGCGCGCTGACCCTGGTCGCCCGCCACCAGCCGTCGCTCCAGTGGGACCTGGGCGACACCCGGGGCACGGTGGCCGTGCGTATGCCGCTGCACCCGGTCGCCATCGAGCTGCTCACCGAGGTCGGCCCCATGGCCGTGTCGTCCGCGAACCTCACCGGGCACCCGGCGCCGGAGGACTGCGACGCCGCCCAGCAGATGCTCGGCGACTCCGTCTCCGTCTACCTCGACGGCGGGCCGACCCCCGGCAACGTGCCGTCCTCCATCGTCGACGTCACCGGCGCGGTGCCCGTCCTGCTGCGTGAGGGCGCCCTCTCGCCGGAGGAGCTGCGCAAGGTCGTACCCGACCTCGAGGTGGCCAATTGACAGCCCCTGATGCGGGGCGTGGCATAGGCAACCGGGAGAGTGCGGCGGAGATCACGACCACGTTCGTGGGGCTTCCGCGTGACAGTTTCCGCATCCTCCACGTCAGCACCGGAAACGTGTGCCGCTCGCCCATCACCGAGCGGCTGACCCGGCATTTCGTGTCGGAGCGGCTCGGGGTCCTCGGCGGCGGACTGATCGTGGAGAGCGCCGGGACCTGGGGCCACGAGGGCGCGTCCATGGAGGCCAACGCCGAGACGGTGCTGGCCGACTTCGGCGCGGACGCCTCCGGCTTCGTGGGCCGGGAGCTGCTGGACGAGCATGTGATCCGCGCCGACCTGGTGCTCACCGCCACCCGTGACCACCGTGCCCAGGTGATCTCGATGGGGCACTCGGCGGGGCTGCGCACCTTCACGCTGAAGGAGTTCACCCGGCTGGTGAAGGCCATCGACCCGGCGACCCTGCCGCCGCTGGAGGACGGGGTCGTGACCCGGGCCCGCGCCCTGGTGCGGGCCGGCGCCGCGCTGCGCGGCTGGCTGCTGGCACCCACCGTCGAGGCGGACGAGGTGTACGACCCGTACGGGGCGCCGCTGCCCTTCTTCCGGTCGGTGGGCGATGAGATACACCAGGCGCTGGACCCCGTGGTCACGGCGCTGACGGGGGTGGCGGCCCGGACCTGAGTGCCGGGCGCCCCGCCGCCGTGCGACAGCGGGCGCCGACGACCGCCCCGGCCTACATTGGACCTACGTCATCGTCGACGCCCGGAGTCCACCATGTCGGTCACCCGTGCCCCAGAGGCCGATCTCCTGCGCCGGCAGGATCCCGCGCTCGCCGAGATCCTGCTCGGGGAGCTGGACCGGCAGTCGACCACGCTCCAGCTGAACGCCGCCGAGAACTTCACCTCGCGGGCCGTGCTCGCCGCCCTCGGCTCGCCGCTCGCCAACAAGTACGCGGAGGGCTATCCGGGGTCGCGCCACCACGGCGGCTGCGAGATCGTCGACGTCGCCGAGGGGCTCGCCGTCCGGCGGGCCCAGGCGCTGTTCGGGGCCGAGCACGCCAACGTCCAGTGCCACTCGGGCAGTTCGGCCGTCCTGGCCGCGTACGCCGCCCTGCTGCGCCCCGGTGACACGGTCCTCGCCCTCGGCCTGCGGTACGGCGGCCATCTCACCCACGGTTCGCCGCTCAACTTCTCCGGCAACTGGTTCGACTTCGTCGGCTACGGCCTCGACGCGGAGACCGGCCTGATCGCCTACGACCAGGTGCGCACCCTGGCCCGCGCCCATCGCCCGAAGGCGATCGTGTGCGGCTCGATCGCCTACCCGCGCCACATCGACTACGCCTACTTCCGCGAGGTCGCCGACGAGGTGGGCGCCTACCTCGTCGCGGACGCCGCGCACCCCATCGGGCTGGTCGCCGGGGGAGCGGCGCCGAGCCCGGTGCCGTACGCCGACGTGGTGTGCGCCACCACGCACAAGGTGCTGCGCGGACCGCGCGGCGGCATGATCCTGTGCGGCGGTGACCTCGCCGGACGTATCGACCGGGCCGTCTTCCCGTTCACCCAGGGCGGCGCCCAGATGCACAGCATCGCCGCGAAGGCCGTCGCCTTCGGCGAGGCGGCGACACCGGCCTTCCAGGCGTACGCCCACCAGGTCGTCGCCAACGCCCGGTATCTGGCGGCCGCCCTCGCCGCCGAGGGGCTCGCGGTCACCACCGGAGGCACGGACACCCACCTCATCACCGCGGACCCGGCCCCGCTCGGCGTCGACGGCCGTGCCGCCCGCGGCCGGCTGGCGGCCGCCGGGATGATCGTCGACTACTGCGCGCTGCCGCACGACGCCCGCGGGCTGCGCCTGGGCACCGCCGCGGTCACCACCCAGGGGATGACCGAGGGTGAGATGGCTCGCATCGCCAAGCTGCTCGCGGAGGTGCTGCGGGACCGGGCCGACAGCAGGACGGTACGTGAGGAAGTGCGGGATCTCGCCCGCGGATTTCCGCCGTATCCGGTCTGAGACGGGGCGGCGGGGACGCTGAGCCGGGCCGGCGGGGACGCCGATTCGGGGCGGCGGGGACGCCGAGTCTGGGGAGCGGGCACTCCGTACACAGCCACACGTGCAACCATCTTCGCTACCCGGAAGTCCCCAACCATATGCGTCCCTCGCTAGGGTGTGGGGCTGAGATGGCCAGCGAGACCTGTGGGGAAGCCCGTGCGTGAATACCTGCTGACGCTCTGCATCACGGCCGCGGTGACGTACCTGCTGACAGGGCCGGTGCGGAAGTTCGCGATCCTGGCCGGAGCGATGCCGGAGATCCGGGCACGTGACGTGCACCGGGAGCCCACTCCGCGGCTCGGCGGGATCGCGATGTTCTTCGGCCTGTGCGCCGGCCTGCTGGTCGCCAGTCATCTGAGCAACCTCAGCGAGGTCTTCGCCGAGTCCAACGAGCCGCGCGCCCTGCTCTCCGGGGCGGCGCTGATCTGGCTCATCGGTGTGTTGGACGACAAGTTCGAGATCGACGCCCTGATCAAGCTGGGCGGCCAGATGATCGCCGCCGGTGTGATGGTGGTGCAGGGCCTGACGATCCTGTGGCTGCCGGTGCCGGGCGTCGGCACGGTCGCGCTGACCCAGTGGCAGGGCACGCTGCTGACCGTGGCGCTGGTCGTCATCACCATCAACGCGGTCAACTTCGTCGACGGTCTCGACGGTCTGGCGGCGGGCATGGTGTGCATCGCGGCCTGCGCGTTCTTCATGTACACCTACCGGATCTGGTACTCGTACGGCATCGAGGCCGCCGCCCCGGCCACCCTCTTCGCCGCGGTGCTGATGGGTATGTGCCTGGGCTTCCTGCCGCACAACATGCACCCGGCCCGCATTTTCATGGGCGACTCGGGCTCGATGCTGATCGGCCTGGTGCTGGCGGCCGGCGCGATCTCGGTGACCGGGCAGGTGGACCCGGACGTGATGAACCTGTTCTCCGGCTCGGAGCGCAACACGGTCCACCAGACGGTCCCGGTCTACATCCCGCTGCTGCTGCCGCTGACGATCATCGCGATCCCGGCCGCGGACCTGATCCTCGCGATCGTGCGCCGCACCTGGCGGGGCCAGTCGCCGTTCGCCGCGGACCGAGGTCATCTGCACCACCGGCTGCTGGAGATCGGCCACTCCCACAGCCGGGCCGTCCTGATCATGTACTTCTGGTCGGCGCTGATCGCCTTCGGCGCCCTCGGCTACTCCGTGAACTCGGCGTCCATGTGGATCGTGCTGGGCGTGGTGCTGCTCAGCGGCATCGGCCTGGTCCTCCTGCTGCTGCCGCGGTTCACCCCGCGTGCCCCCCGGTGGGCCGAGAACTTCGTGCCGCCGCGCTACCGCCGACGCCCGGTCGAGGTGCCGCCCGCCTCGGAATTCCCTGCCGAGGTGCCCGTCGAGGAGGAGCGCACACCGGTCGCCGTCGGGGTCTCCGGTGCCAACGGAGCGACCGCCGTCGGCCCTCGCGCGCGCCTTCCAAGGTAAGAATCTGACTAAGGCATTGCCATGCCGTGGGGGAACGAACACCCCAATACCAGACAAGTCGGCTGGGATTCCGCACAGACGCGCACCTTCACTCTCATGTGTGACGGCGCGCACACCCTCAGGTAAAGACCTCATCAAATAGTTTGTGATACGGTTCACGAGAACCCCCGGACAGAGCCGACGGACCGCAGTGCGACGGTCCACCGGCATGAGGCTCTCTCTCAGTCCGGGACTACGCTCGTCCATGACGACACCCTGCCCCCCTGCGAAAGCGGAGTTGCCGCCATGCCGTCCAATGACGCCCGGAACCTTCTGCAGACAGCCGTGCCCACGGCCGCTGTCGGTGTGGTCACGGTCGCGGTCAGCGGTGTGGTCGCCGGTGGCAAGGGAGCGCTCGGCGCCGGCGTCGGCACCCTGCTCGCCATCCTCTTCATGGGGATCGGTCTGTATGTTCTGCAATGGACGGCGAAATCGCTCCCCCAGCTCTTCCAGGCCATGGGGATGATGCTCTACGTCGCTCAGCTCCTGCTGCTCCTGATCTTCGTCGCCCTCTTCAAGGACACCTCCCTCTTCAACCCGAAGACGTTCGCGATCGGCCTGGTCATCGCCACCGTGGTGTGGATGGCCGCGCAGGCCCGCGCGCATATGAAGGCCAAGATCTTCTACGTCGATCCGGATGCCGAGAAGAGCGAGAAGCCCGAGAAGACAGGGCCGCCGTCGTGAGGGGTAGGGGCGGGATAAGGGCCAGTGAGAACTCCTGCTATCGTCCGGTGCCAACTGCGGCATCGAGGGCGCGGGCATCCGAGCTGACGCCTGCTCGATCGCGAGGCTTGATGTCCCCCAGCCGCCCCCACATCCGTAACACCTGTCCGGTGCCGACCCGCGGCCCTGTGCCGTGCCGACACAACGAGGTTGCCGTACCCATGCGTCACGCCGAAGGAGCCCGTGGTGAGTGCTGACCAGACCCAGCTCGCCTTTGACTGGAGTTGTCGGATCATGTCCGACAGCGGGTGTGGCTTTCCGGCTCCGGGCCTGCACTCGTTCCTCTTCCAGCCGATCGCCACGGTGGGAGGGTTCGAGTTCAACAAGGTGATGCTGCTCGCGCTCATCACCACCCTGATCGTGGTCGGCTTCTTCTGGGCGGCCTTCGGCAAGGCGAAGGTGGTGCCGGGCAAGCTCCAGATGATCGGCGAGGCCGGCTACGACTTCGTGCGCCGCGGCATCGTCTACGAGACCCTCGGCAAGCGCGAGGGCGAGAAGTGGGTGCCGCTCATGGTCTCCCTCTTCTTCTTCATCTGGATCATGAACATCTGGTCCGTGATCCCGCTGGCCCAGTTCCCGGTGTCGTCGATCATCGCGTACCCGATCGTGCTTGCCGCGATCGTCTACTTCACCTGGGTCGGACTGACCTTCAAGCGGCACGGATTCGTCGGCTTCTTCAAGAACGTGACCGGCTACGACAAGTCGCTCGGTCCGGTCCTGCCGCTCGTCATGATCATCGAGTTCTTCTCGAACCTGCTGGTCCGCCCGTTCACGCACGCGGTGCGACTGTTCGCCAACATGTTCGCCGGCCACCTGATGCTGGTCATGTTCACCGTCGCCTCCTGGTACCTGCTGAACAGCTGGATGATCCCGGCGGCCGGCGTCTCGTTCGTGATGACGATGGCCATGATCCTCTTCGAGCTTTTCGTGCAGATGGTCCAGGCGTACGTCTTCGTACTGCTGGCCTGCACCTACATCCAGGGCGCTCTGGCCAAGCACCACTGAGCCCCCACCGCCCGCAAGCCCCCAGAACGTCCGGTGGCCAACCCCCGCCGGTCCATGAAAGAGAAGGAAGATTCAGCATGGCTGCCACTGAGACCCTCGCCGCTGTCTCCGGTTCGCTCGGCTCCATCGGCTACGGCCTCGCCGCCATCGGCCCCGGCATCGGCGTCGGCATCATCTTCGGTAACGGCACCCAGGCCCTGGCCCGCCAGCCCGAGGCCGCCGGCCTGATCCGTGCCAACCAGATCCTGGGTTTCGCCTTCTGTGAGGCGCTCGCCCTGATCGGCATCGTTATGCCGTTCGTGTTCGGTGTGTAAGTAACCACCGCTTACCCGACACGATTCGACGAAAGGCACTGATGTGATCGCCAACCTGGTGCAGCTGGCGGCCGAGGAGGAGCAGAGCCCGCTCATTCCGCCCGGCCCCGAGCTGCTCGTCGGCACCATCGCCTTCGCCATCGTCTTCTTCTTCTTCTGGAAGAAGCTGCTTCCGAACATCAACAAGGTTCTGGAGGAGCGCCGCACGGCGATCGAAGGCGGTATTGAAGAGGCCGAGACCATGAAGGTCGAGGCCCAGAGCGTCCTTGAGCAGTACAAGGCCCAGCTCGCCGAGGCCCGTCACGAGGCCGCGCGGCTGCGCCAGGAGGCTCAGGAGCAGGGTGCCACGCTCATCGCCGAGATGCGCGCGGAAGGCCAGCGGCAGCGCGAGGAGATCGTCGCCGCCGGTCACTCCCAGATCGAGGCCGACCGCAAGGCAGCCTCGTCGGCGCTCCGGCAGGACGTCGGCAAGCTGGCCACCGACCTGGCCGGCAAGCTGGTCGGTGAGTCCCTCGAGGACCACGCCCGCCAGAGCCGCGTGATCGACCGCTTCCTCGACGAGCTCGAGGAGAAGGCCGAGGCGTCGCGATGAACGGAGCGAGCCGCGAGGCCCTGGCAGCCGCCCGTGAGCGTCTGGACGCGCTGACGGACGCCACGTCCGTGGACGCGGCGCGGCTCGCCGAAGAGCTGGCCGCGGTGACCGCGCTGCTTCACCGCGAGGTCGGCTTGCGCCGGGTCCTCACCGACCCGGCGCAGGCGGGTGAGCGCAAGGCGGAGCTGGTCCAGCGTCTGCTCGGCGCCCAGGTCGGCGGCGAGACCGCGGACCTGGTGTCCGGCATGGTGCGCTCCCGCTGGTCGCAGTCCCGCGACCTGGTGGACGCGCTGGAGGAGCTGGCGAACACCGCCGACCTCACCGCCGCGCAGCGGGGCGGCACGCTCGACAGCGTCGAGGACGAACTGTTCCGGTTCGGCCGGATCGTCGCCTCCAGCACCGAACTGCGCGCCGCGCTGACCGACCCCAAGGCCACCCTCGCCGCGAAGAGCGAGCTGCTGCGCAGCCTGCTCGGCGGGCGGGCGGCCCCGGCCACCGAGCGTCTGGTGACGCGTCTGGTGACCGCACCTCGGGGACGTAGCCTGGAAGCGGGACTCGAGTCCCTGTCCAAGCTCGCCGCCGATCGTCGGGACCGGATGGTGGCGGTCGTCACCTCGGCCGTGCCGCTGAGCGACGGGCAGAAGCAGCGCCTCGGCGCCGCGCTCGCCAAGCTCTACGGCCGCAGGATGCACCTCAACCTCGACCTGGACCCCGCGGTCCTCGGCGGGATCCGGGTGCAGGTCGGCGACGAGATCATCAACGGCTCACTCGCGGACCGCCTCGCGGACGCCGAGCGCCGGCTGGCGAGCTAACCGCAACTGAACACGCAAGACGTACTGACGGCCCGGTTGGGCCGTGCAGAGGATTCACCTCTCTTAGGGGGGAGTCCCCACCCCCCCAAAGTGAAACTTCGGGCCCAACAAGGAGAGCAGGGAACCCAGATGGCGGAGCTCACGATCCGGCCGGAGGAGATCCGGGACGCACTGGAGACCTTCGTCCAGTCGTACAAGCCGGACGCGGCCTCGCGCGAGGAGGTCGGTACGGTCACCCTTGCCGGCGACGGCATCGCGAAGGTCGAGGGTCTGCCCTCGGCCATGGCCAACGAACTGCTGAAGTTCGAGGACGGCACCCTCGGCCTCGCCCTCAACCTCGAGGAGCGCGAGATCGGTGCCATCGTCCTCGGCGAGTTCAGCGGTATCGAGGAGGGGCAGCCGGTCACCCGCACCGGTGAGGTCCTCTCCGTCGCGGTCGGCGAGGGCTACCTCGGCCGCGTGGTCGACCCCCTCGGCGCCCCGATCGACGGCCTCGGCGAGATCGAGACCTCGGGTCGTCGCGCCCTTGAGCTGCAGGCCCCCACGGTCATGCAGCGCAAGTCGGTGCACGAGCCGATGGAGACCGGCTACAAGGCCGTCGACGCGATGACCCCGATCGGCCGTGGTCAGCGTCAGCTGATCATCGGTGACCGCCAGACCGGCAAGACCGCCCTGGCCGTCGACACGATCATCAACCAGCGTGACAACTGGCGTACCGGCGACCCGAACAAGCAGGTCCGCTGCATCTACGTCGCCATCGGCCAGAAGGGCTCCACCATCGCGTCGGTGCGCCGCGCGCTGGAGGAGAACGGCGCGCTGGAGTACACGACCATCGTCGCCGCCCCGGCGTCCGACCCGGCCGGCTTCAAGTACCTGGCGCCGTACACCGGTTCGGCCATCGGCCAGCAGTGGATGTACGAGGGCAAGCACGTCCTCATCATCTTCGACGACCTGTCGAAGCAGGCCGACGCCTACCGTGCCGTCTCCCTGCTGCTGCGCCGCCCGCCGGGCCGCGAGGCCTACCCGGGTGACGTCTTCTACCTGCACTCCCGCCTGCTGGAGCGCTGCGCCAAGCTCTCCGACGAGATGGGCGCCGGCTCGATGACCGGTCTGCCGATCGTCGAGACCAAGGCCAACGACGTCTCGGCGTTCATCCCGACCAACGTCATCTCCATCACCGACGGCCAGTGCTTCCTGGAGTCGGACCTGTTCAACGCCGGTCAGCGCCCCGCGCTGAACGTCGGTATCTCCGTCTCCCGAGTCGGTGGTTCCGCGCAGCACAAGGCGATGAAGCAGGTCTCCGGCCGTCTGCGCGTCGACCTGGCCCAGTTCCGTGAGCTGGAGGCGTTCGCCGCCTTCGGTTCCGACCTGGACGCCGCGTCGAAGTCGCAGCTGGAGCGTGGTCAGCGCATGGTCGAGCTGCTCAAGCAGGCTCAGTACCAGCCGATGTCCACCGAGGACCAGGTCGTCTCCGTCTGGGCCGGCACCACCGGCAAGATGGACGAGGTGCCTGTCGCCGACATCCGCCGCTTCGAGAAGGAGCTCCTGGAGTACCTGCACCGCAAGGAGCAGGGCCTCATGACCTCCATCAAGGAGGGCGGCAAGATGTCGGACGACACCCTCACGGCCGTCGCCGACGCCATCGCCGAGTTCAAGAAGCAGTTCGAGATCTCGGACGGCCATCTGCTCGGCGAGGACGCTCCGTCCGTCGCCAAGTGACGTAAGGAAGGGACCTGACTCATGGGAGCCCAGCTCCGGGTCTACAAGCGTCGCATCCGATCCGTCACCGCGACCAAGAAGATCACCAAGGCGATGGAGATGATCGCCGCCTCGCGCGTCGTCAAGGCGCATCGCAAGGTGGCGGCCTCCAAGCCGTACGCGCAGGAACTGACCCGCGCGGTCACGGCGGTCGGCACCGGGTCGAACACCAAGCACCCGCTGACCACCCAGGCCGAGACGGTCACGCGGTCCGCGGTGCTGCTGCTGACCAGCGACCGCGGTCTGGCAGGTGCGTTCAACTCCAACGCCATCAAGGCGGCGGAGCAGCTGACCGAGCGGCTGGAGCGCGAGGGCAAACAGGTCGACACGTACATCGTCGGCCGGCGCGGTGTCGCGCACTACAACTTCCGTGAGCGCAGGATCGCGGAGTCGTGGGGCGGCTTCACCGACGAGCCCACGTACGCGGACGCGAAGAAGGTCGCGGCGCCGCTCATCGAGGCCATCGAGAAGGAGACGGCTCAGGGCGGTGTGGACGAACTCCACATCGTCTTCACCGAGTTCGTCTCGATGATGACGCAGAGCGCGCAGGACGCGCAGTTGCTGCCGCTCAGCCTCGAAGAGGTCGCCGCGGAGGCCAAGCCCAAGGGCGAGATCCTCCCGCTGTACGACTTCGAGCCGTCGGCGGAGGACGTCCTGGACGCCCTCCTTCCGCGGTACGTCGAGAGCCGGATCTACAACGCGCTGCTCCAGTCGGCCGCTTCCAAGCACGCCGCCACCCGGCGCGCGATGAAGTCGGCCACCGACAACGCGGGTGAGCTGATCAACACGCTCTCCCGTCTTGCCAACGCGGCCCGCCAGGCCGAAATCACCCAGGAAATCAGCGAGATCGTCGGTGGCGCGAGCGCCCTTGCCGACGCGACCGCGGGGAGTGACAACTAATGACCACCACTGTTGAGACGGCCACGGCGACGGGCCGCGTCGCGCGGGTCATCGGCCCGGTCGTCGACGTGGAGTTCCCCGTCGGCGCGATGCCGGAGATCTACAACGCGCTGCACGTCGAGGTGGCCGACCCGGCCAACGCCGGCGAGAAGAAGACGCTGACCCTGGAGGTCGCCCAGCACCTGGGTGACGGCCTGGTCCGCACCATCTCCATGCAGCCCACCGACGGCCTGGTCCGCCAGGCCGTGGTCACCGACACCGGCACGGGCATCACCGTCCCGGTCGGCGACTTCACCAAGGGCAAGGTGTTCAACACCCTCGGTGAGGTGCTGAACGTCGACGAGACCTACGACGGCGAGCGCTGGTCCATCCACCGCAAGGCCCCGCGCTTCGACGAGCTCGAGTCGAAGACCGAGATGTTCGAGACCGGCGTCAAGGTCATCGACCTTCTCACCCCGTACGTCAAGGGTGGAAAGATCGGTCTGTTCGGTGGTGCCGGCGTCGGCAAGACGGTGCTCATCCAGGAGATGATCTACCGCGTCGCCAACAACCACGACGGTGTCTCCGTGTTCGCCGGTGTCGGCGAGCGCACCCGTGAGGGCAACGACCTGATCGAGGAGATGTCGGAGTCGGGCGTCATCGACAAGACCGCGCTGGTCTTCGGTCAGATGGACGAGCCCCCGGGCACCCGTCTGCGCGTGGCCCTCGCCGGTCTGACCATGGCGGAGTACTTCCGCGATGTGCAGAAGCAGGACGTGCTGTTCTTCATCGACAACATCTTCCGCTTCACGCAGGCCGGTTCCGAGGTCTCGACCCTGCTCGGCCGTATGCCCTCCGCGGTGGGCTACCAGCCGAACCTGGCCGACGAGATGGGTCTCCTCCAGGAGCGCATCACCTCGACCCGCGGTCACTCGATCACCTCGATGCAGGCGATCTACGTCCCCGCGGACGACCTGACCGACCCGGCCCCGGCCACCACCTTCGCCCACCTCGACGCGACGACGGTGCTGTCCCGTCCGATCTCGGAGAAGGGCATCTACCCGGCCGTGGACCCGCTGGACTCCACGTCCCGCATCCTGGACCCGCGGTACATCGCGCAGGACCACTACGACGCCGCCATGCGCGTCAAGAGCATCCTGCAGAAGTACAAGGACCTCCAGGACATCATCGCGATCCTCGGTATCGACGAGCTCGGCGAGGAGGACAAGCTCGTCGTCCACCGTGCCCGTCGCGTGGAGCGCTTCCTGTCCCAGAACACCCACGTCGCCAAGCAGTTCACCGGTGTGGAGGGCTCGGACGTGCCGCTGGAGGAGTCGATCGCGGCGTTCAACGCGATCTGCGACGGTGAGTACGACCACTTCCCCGAGCAGGCCTTCTTCATGTGCGGTGGTATCGAGGACCTGAAGAAGAACGCGAAGGAGCTGGGCGTCTCCTGACCCGGGCACTTGTGCTCGTGTCGTGAGGGGGCGGGGTCGTCCCGCCCCCTCTGCCACGCCTATTAGACTTGTAACCAACACCCGGCAGAACCGCCGGGTGGTGACCCGAGGAGCCACTCTTGGCTGCTGAGCTGCACGTCGAGCTGGTCGCTGCCGACCGCCAGGTCTGGTCCGGCGAGGCCACCCTGGTCGTCGCGCGCACCACGTCCGGCGACATCGGCGTCATGCCCGGTCACCAGCCGCTGCTCGGTGTGCTGGAGTCGGGCCCGGTGACCATCCGTACGAGTGACGGTGGAACGGTCGTCGCCGCGGTGCACGGCGGTTTCGTCTCGTTCGCGGACAACAAGCTGTCGCTGCTGGCGGAGGTCGCCGAGCTGGCCGACGAGATCGACGTCAAGCGCGTCGAGCAAGAACTGGAGCGTGCGAAGGCCGAGGACGACGCCGAGGCCAAGCGCCGCGCGGACGTCCGGCTTCGCACGGCGACGGCGGCGCGTTGAGCCGGACCGTCGTGCGATGACGTCACTCAGCCGCGGTCGGCACCGGAGCAATCCGGCGCTGACCGCGGCTGAGGTGGATGTGGGTGTGCTTTACGTTCCGTTGCCTAGGAGACGAGGAGGTCGGTGTCGATGGTCCTCGCTCTGACTGTGTGCGGAATCGTTGTCGCCCTGGTGGTGCTGGCGCTGTTCGTCTTCGGCCTGCGCCGCAGACTCATCCAGCGTTCCGGCGGCACCTTCGACTGCAGCCTGCGCTGGGACGTCCCCGAGGAACCCGACACCGGCGGCAAGGGCTGGGCCTACGGGGTGGCCCGCTACAACGGCGACCGCGTGGAGTGGTTCCGCGTCTTCTCCTACGCCCCCCGGCCGCGCCGCGTCCTGGAGCGCTCCGCGATCGAGGTGGCCGGCCGCCGCCTTCCCGAGGGCGAGGAGGAACTGGCCTTGCTCTCCGACGCGGTGATCCTCGCCTGTGAGCACCGGGGCACGCGTCTCGAACTGGCGATGAGCGAAGACGCGCTGACCGGGTTTCTCGCGTGGCTCGAGGCAGCCCCGCCCGGTCAGCGAGTGAATGTGGCTTAGCCACATTCACTCGCTGGGTGGGGGTCCCCCCGGACGAAGTCCGGGGGAGCGTCAATGTCGCCTAGGACTCGTGTGGCTCGGGCTACCTCAGCCCGTTGCTGATGGCGGTCACCAGCTCACCGTTGCTGGTGTCGCCGCTGAACTCCCAGGAGAACGCGCCGCCCAGGCCCTGGTTCTTGGCCCAGGTCATCTTCCCGGCGATCGTGGCGGGAGTGTCGTAGGACCACCAGTTGCTGCCGCAGTGCGCGTAGGCCGTACCGGCGATGGTGCCGTTCGCCGGGCAGGTGTTCTTGAGGACCTTGTAGTCCTCGATGCCCGCCTCGTAGGTGCCGGGGGCCGCGCCGGTCGCCGAGCCGCCGGGGGCGGACTGGGTGACGCCGGTCCAGCCGCGGCCGTAGAAGCCGATGCCGAGCAGCAGCTTGGCGGACGGGACGCCCTTCGACTTCAGCTTGGCGATCGCGTCGGCGGAGTTGAAGCCCGCCGCGGGGATGCCGGGGTACGAGGTGAGCGGGGAGTGCGGGGCGGTCGGGCCGTCCCCGTCGAAGGCGCCGAAGTAGTCGTACGTCATCACGTTGTACCAGTCCAGGTACTGGGCGGCGCCGCCGTAGTCGGCCGCGTCGATCTTGCCGCCGTTGGAGCCGTCGGCGGTGATGGCCGCGGTGACCAGGTAGTTCGAGCCGAACTCCGACCGCAGGGCGGACATCAGGGTCCTGAACGCCGCAGGTCCTGAGGTGTCGCAGGTCAGGCCGCAGGCGTTCGGGTACTCCCAGTCGATGTCGATGCCGTCGAAGACGTCGGCCCAGCGCGGGTCCTCCACGACGGCCTTGCAGGATCTGGCGAACGCGGCCGCGTTCTGGGCCGCCTGGCCGAAGCCGCCGGAGTAGGTCCAGCCGCCGAAGGAGTACAGCACCTTGATGTGCGGGTACCGGGCCTTCAGCTGGCGCAGCTGGTTGAAGTTGCCGCGCAGCGGCTGGTCCCAGGTGTCGGCGGCGCCGCTGACGGACTGGTCGGCGGTGTAGGCCTTGTCGTACGCGGCGTAGGTGTCGTCGACGGTGCACTGACCGTTCCTGACGTTGCCGAACGCGTAGTTGATGTGGGTGATCTTCGAGGCGGAGCCCGAGGTCACCAGGTTCTTCACGTGGTAGTTGCGTCCGTAGACGCTCCACTCGGTGAAGTAGCCGAGGTTGATCTTCGAGCCGGGCTGCGGGTCGGTGCCGCCGCCGGTGGTGCGGACCGCGCGGGCGCCGGAGACGGGGCCGGTCTGGTCGGCGGTGTCACGGGCCTGGACGGTGTACGAGTAGTCGGTGCCGGCGGTCAGCCCGGTGTCCGTGTAACTCGTACCGGTGACGGTCGCGACCCTGCTGCCGCCGCGCAGGACGTCGTAGTTCTTGATGCCCTTGTCGTCGGTGGCGGCGCTCCAGGACAGCCTCACCGAGGTGTTGGTGATGTCGGAGGCGGAAGGGGTGCCCGGCGCGGAGGGCGGGTTGTCGCCGGGGACGGAGCCGCCGTTGCAACTGCCGCCGTTGAGCTTACAGTTGGAGGGAGAGCCGGGACCGGCGCCGTTGAAGCCGAAGGAGACGGAGGCGCCGGGTGCGAGGGTGCCGTTCCAGGACTTGTTCTTGGCGGTCCAGTGGTTGCCGGCGGACGTGACGTCGGCGTCCCACGCGGAGGTGACGGACGTGCCGGAGGGGAAGTCCCACTCCACGGTCCAGGAGTTGATGGTGGTGGTACCGGTGTTCTTGACGGTCCACTTGCCCTCGAAGCCGGAGCCCCAGTCCTGGGTCTTGGCGTAGGTGGCGGTGGCTTCGGTGGCCGCCTGGGCGGGGGCGGCGAGGCCGACCAGGCCGGCGAACGGGAGCAGCAGGGTCGCGAACCCGGCCACGGCTCTGTCTCTGAAGCGCATGCTGCGCCTCCTTATGGGGGTTGTCGGGGGCATGACTGAGCCATCAAGCCCTCAGTGCCCGCGAGAATAGAAAGGTCTGGACCAGCGGTCAAGAGGTCTGGACCACTGACCCTGGCTTGTGCTAGATCTCCAACTCCTTTGTCAGCACGGCAGCTTGGACCCTGCTCCGCAGCTCCAGCTTCCCCAGGAGCCGGCTCACGTGCGTCTTCACCGTCGCCTCCGCCATGTCGAGACGGACCGCGATGGCGGCGTTCGACATCCCCTCGCCGAGACACGACAGCACCTCGCGTTCGCGGCGGGTGAGGCGGTCCAGCGCCGAGGGGTCGGCTTTCGGCCCCCGCGCCGGCCCCGCGGTGAACTCGGCGATCAGACGCCGGGTGACCGCCGGGGCGATCAGCCCCTCGCCGCGCGCCACCGTGCGCACCGCCTCCAGCAGATCCTTCGCGTCGGTGTTCTTGAGCAGGAAGCCGGAGGCACCGGCGCGCAGCGCGCCGAACACATACTCGTCGAGGTCGAAGGTGGTCAGCACGAGGACGTCGGCCAGTCCCTCGGCCACGACCCGCCGGGTGGCGGAGACCCCGTCCAGACGTGACATCTGAAGGTCCATCAGCACCAGGTCGGGCCGGAGCGCGCGGGCCGGCGCCACCGCCTCCTCCCCGTCGCGGGCCTCGCCCGCGCCGGCCCGAGCTGGAAGCACGGTCCGGCCGCCCTCTGCATCGGCTGCACCGTCGGCCACGGCCACCGCACGGTGAAGTGGCCCGACGGTCACGCGGCCCACCGCTTCGGAGGGGCCCCGCCCCCCGCGCGACCGCCGCGCCGCCGCATGGCGCGGGCCCGGCACGAGGGACGGGTCTGGCTCGGCACGGTCGTCGCGGCATCGGTGGCGAGCGTGCTGCTGGCCGCCATGTGGTACGAGGACGACCCGGACCGCACCGGCTCCCTGCAGAACTGGACCGTCATCGCCTGGCGTACGGCGGGCATCCACGGCCTGTTCGCCCTGTCCTACGCCGTCCTGCCGAAGAAGGCGCCCCGCGAGGAACGGTCAGCGCTCCCCGCCCGGGACCCACAGCACGTCGCCGACGTCCTTGTTGGCCGACCGGGCGAGGATGAAAAGCAGATCCGACAGCCGGTTGAGGTAGGTCGCGGTGAGGGCGTTCATCGTCTCGCCGTGGACCTCCAGCGCGGCCCAGGTGGAGCGCTCGGCACGCCGTACGACGGTGCAGGCCTGGTGCAGCAGGGCGGCGCCCGGCGTGCCGCCCGGCAGGATGAAGGAGCGCAGCTTCTCCAGCCCCTCCAGGAAGTGGTCGCAGTCGGCCTCCAGCTTGTCGACGTACGCCTGCTCGACCCGCAGGGGCGGGAACTCGGGGTTCTCCACGACCGGCGTGCACAGGTCGGCGCCCACGTCGAACAGGTCGTTCTGGACGCGGGTGAGGACCTTGACGACCTCCGCGTCCAGGCCGCCCAGCGCGATCGCCGTGCCGATCACCGCGTTGGCCTCGTTGGCGTCGGCATAGGCCGAGATCCGCAGATCGGTCTTGGCGACCCGGCTCATGTCACCGAGCGCGGTGGTGCCCTTGTCGCCGGTACGGGTGTAGATGCGCGTCAGATTGACCATGGGGCCAGCGTAGTTACGTCCCGGCGGGTTCGGGGCGCGCGGGTGCCCACCGTCACGGACGGTGCGGCGCGGGCGACGGCGGCGAGGACGCCGTACGGCGCGGGCGGCGGGTGCATGCGCGCGGCGCGTGCCCGTCCGCCGGTCGGCGGAACGGCACCCGCGTGACCCCGCGCCGCCGCGGCCGCCACCGGCGGCACCGGCGCTCCCGCGCGCCGGGCCGACGGGTCGGGTCCGGCCGGGCCGTCGGTCCGTCCGGGACCGCCTCTCCGGCGCGGTGTGCGGGAGCGCCGGCCAACTCCAAGACATGGTGGCCTCTCTGAGGCATCGTCAGCGGACGGTGGGAGCCGCATCGCCCGACGGGCGGTCGATCGCGCCGTGCGAGGCGCCCTGTGGGCCGTGCCGGTGTGATGTCCGTCATGTGAGACGTGACGCGCGTTACTTACCGGTCACACGGCCCCTCACGACCGCTAGGGTCCGCCGGAGAGTCGAACGTAAACAGCGGGTAAGCATCACTAGGGGAGTCGTCAGTGGCACGGAAGCTCGCCGTCATCGGCGCCGGTCTCATGGGTTCCGGCATCGCCCAGGTCTCCGCCCAGGCGGGCTGGGACGTCGTCCTGCGGGACGTCACCGACGAGGCACTCAAGCGTGGCACCGACGGCATCAAGGCCTCGTACGACAAGTTCGTGAGCAAGGGCAAGCTGGAGGCGGATGCCGCCGAGGCCGCCCTCGCCCGGATCACCGCGACCACCGACATGGACGCCGCCGCCGACGCCGACATCGTCGTCGAGGCCGTCTTCGAGAAGCTGGACGTCAAGCACGAGATCTTCCGCGCGCTCGACAAGATCGTGCGCCCCGACACCGTGCTCGCCTCCAACACCTCCGCCATCCCGATCACCAAGATCGCGGCGGCCACGGCGCACCCGGAACGGGTCGTCGGCGCGCACTTCTTCTCGCCGGTCCCGATGATGCAGCTGTGCGAACTGGTCCGCGGCTACAAGACCAGCGACGAGACGCTCGCCACCACGCGGGAGTTCGCCGAGTCGGTCGGCAAGACCTGCATCGTCGTCAACCGCGACGTCGCCGGCTTCGTCACCACCCGGCTCATCTCGGCCCTCGTCGTCGAGGCCGCCAAGCTGTACGAGTCGGGCGTCGCGTCGGCCGAGGACATCGACCTCGCCTGCAAGCTGGGCTTCGGGCACGCCATGGGCCCGCTGGCCACGGCCGACCTCACCGGTGTCGACATCCTGCTGCACGCCACGAGCAACATCTACACCGAGAGCCAGGACGAGAAGTTCGCCCCGCCGGAGCTGATGCGCCGGATGGTTGACGCCGGTGACATCGGACGCAAGAGCGGGCAGGGCTTCTACAAGCACTGAAACGGCGCACACCTCTGAGACATCACACCTCGGGGTGAATTCGGTATCGGTTCGCTTACAAGCAGCAACCACGCCGCCACAGAACCAGTCAGACGTTGCACAGCCACCGTCATGGAGTCCGTCACCGCAGTCACGGGAGCGCATATGCACATCAGGGGCGACCACGCCGAGGTGGTCGTCGGGGGCCGCCTCGACGTCCGCACCGCGGCGGACGCCCGTACGGTCCTGCACTCGGCCGTCGACGACGGCGACGGCGACCTCGTCCTCGACCTGTCCGAACTGGACTCGTGGGACGCCACCGGACTCGGGGTCATCATGGGTGCCCACCGGCGGGCCGGCCGCTGCGGCAGGCGGCTGGTGCTGCGCGGCGTGCCGCCGCAGATGCAGCGCCTGCTGGTGGCCACCCGGCTGCACCGGATCCTGGCGATCGAGGGCGGCATCGGGGTGGAGTCCCTGCCTCGCGTGTGACCCCTCGACCGGGAGTGTCACCAGGGCCGGAGGAGACCGGGCAGCTCACGGCGAAACGCCCGACGCGCCCAATCCTCACGAGACTGTGACGTCTCGGACCCGGTGGCACCCCGGCCTGTCGTAGATACTGACCGAAGGTTTAGGGTTCGGTCGCCCGCCTCTGATCCACCCTCGTGCGGGCCCGGACCAGAAGCGACAGCGCGGTGTGCGGCAAGGCCGGGAGGGCTCGACGCACCCGATGCTTTTGGGGGGCTTGAACCTATGGACCCGAACAACCCGGGACCCGAGGAGTACGGCCAGGACGGTGACGGCAACGCGCCGCGCCAGCGCCCGGCCCGGGACTCCCTCACCTCCGACTTCGTCCAGCACACGCCCGCACCCGCCCGCACGGTGCGGCTGGTCTCCGGCGACTTCCTGCTCACCGTCAACCCCGTCGACGGCAGCGAGATAGAACTCCGCCCGCCCGGCGCCGCCCTGGACGAGCGAGGCCGAAAGTCCGCGGGAGAACGCCCCGGCAGACCCGAGAAGCTGTCCCCGGCCGAGCGCGCCGAGGTGGCCCGCGCCGCGGCCCCTCCGGTCCCGCCCGGCCCCAGCCGGCCCACCCTGCCGCTCCTCGGCCGTCAGGACGAACGCGAGCAGCTGGTACGGCTGCTCGCCCGCGGCCGCTCCGTACGCCTCACCGGTCCCGGCGGCTCCGGCCGCACGGCCCTGCTCGACATCGTCGCCGAGGACTGCGACGACCTCGCCCCCGACGGAGTCGTCCGCCTCACCGGCTTCCACCGCACCGCGGCCGATCTGCTGCACGACCTCTTCTACGCCGTCCACAGCGCCCCCCTGCACCGGCCGGAACAGGACGAACTTCTCGCCTGTGTGGGCGAGATCGGCGCGGTCGTCGTCCTCGACGACGTCGAACTCGGCGGCGCCGCGCTCGACGAGCTGCTGGACGCCACCCCGGAGTGCGCCTTCCTCATCGCCGCCACCCCGGACGTGCCCGCGCCGTCCGCCGACGCGGCGGTCGAGGAGGTCGTCCTCGAGGGCCTCGACCGCGCCGGCGGCCTGGAGCTGCTGGAGTACGCCGTCGGCCGGCCGCTCACCGAGGACGAGGTCAACTGGGCCGGCGACCTCTGGTTCGAGTCCGAGGGCCTGCCGCTGCGGTTCGTCCAGGCCGGCGCCCTGCTGCGGCAGCGCGACCGGCTGCGCGCCGGGGCCGAGGCGCTCGACGAGTTCGGCGTCTTCCAGGACATCCCCCTCGACGAGCCCTTCGACGCGGTCCCCGGTCCGCCCGTGGGCGAGGACATCCCGCTGCCCTCGCTCGCCGAGGGCGCCGCGCCCGCCGCGCTGCTCGCCGCCCGGCTCAGTGCCTCCGCCCGCGCCGCCCTGCGGTTCGCGGTGGCCCTCGACGGCGAGGTGCCCCACCAGGCCCATCTGCCCGCCCTGGTCGGCGACACCCACGCGGACGCCGCGCTGGGCGAGTTGCTCGCCTGCGCGCTGGTCACCCCGGTCGGCGCCCGCTACCGGCTCGCCCCCGGAGTACAGACCCAGCTGGAGGCCGCCGGATACGCCGACGACTCCGAGGGCGCCACGCGTACCGCCGCCCAGCACTACGGCTGGTGGGCCGGCCATCCCTCGGTCACCCCGGAGCGGGTGTGCGCCGAGGCGGACGCCCTCCTCACCGCGCTCGCGGCACTCGTCCCGGCCACCGTGCCGGTGGCCGAGGAGGAGGAGAGCGCCACCGTGCGGCTGGCCCGTACGGCGGCCCCCGCCTTCGCCGCGGGCCTGCACTGGAGCGCCTGGGAACGGGCGCTGCGCTTCGGGGCAGAGGCCGCGCGCCTCGCCGGGGACGTCACCGAACAGGCCTACTTCCACCACGAACTGGGCGTCCTCGCGCTCTGCGAGGGACGGCTCGACCGGGCCCGCTCCGAGCTGGAGGCGTCCATCGGGCTGCGCGGCGCCCTCGCCGACAAGCGGGGTACCGTGGCCGGCCGCCGCGCCCTGGCCCTGGTGAGCGACCGCGCGGGCACGGGCCCCGCCGTCGCGGCGCCGCTCGCCCTCACCGCCGGGGAGGAGGTGCCCGAGGCCCGCCATGAGGAGTCGGTGTCACCGCACGGCGGAGTCGCGGCGGCCCCGCGGGAGTTCCCGCCGCTGCAGAGGCCCGACAGCACCTCGGCCCTCGTCGTCCACCGCTCCATGCCCGGAGCGGCGTCCGGACGCGTCAGGGGCGGTGGTCTGCCCGGCTTCGTCAGGCGCAACCTCGTCGCGACCGGTGCGGGCGCTTTGCTCGTGGCGGTGCTCGGCACGGTGGTGACGCTCGGCGCCACCTCCAGCAACGACGCCGAGAGCCCCTCCGATCAGGTCGGCGTCAACCCGTCCGCCAGCCAGAACCCCGGTGACGACAGTCTGGGCGCGGACGACACGGGCCAGGACGACAAGGGCGAGACCGGGAAGGCGACCAGCCGGCCCACGGATCCCGGTCCCGACGGCACGTTCGGCACCACGGACGATCCGACGCCGCCGGACCAGGGCACGAGGCCGGGGGCGGGCGAGCCGTCCGACGAGCCGAGCGGTACGGACAACCCCGGGGGCGGTGACCCGGGTTCTCCCTCGTCGACGCCGCCGACGCAGCCGTCCCCGACCCCGACGCCCTCGGGGTCGCCGAGCGGCGATCCCACGCCCTCCGACTCGCCCACGCCGAGCGTCAGCCCGTCGCACTCGTCCAGCCCGTCGCCGAGCGGCTCCACCACCGCCAGCGGCTCCGCCTCGGCCACCGCCACGGAGTCCGGCTCCGATGGCGCGCCCGACAGCCCGGAACCGCTGATCTGAGCGGTCCGGACGCAGCGGGGCCGGGTCCGGACCGACGGACCCGGCCCTCGCCGGTGGCGAACACCCTCAGAACAGCCGCAGCTTGTCGTCCTCGATGCCGCGCAGGGCGTCGTAGTCCAGCACCTGGCAGCCGATCCCGCGGTCCGTCGCCAGGACGCGTGCCTGCGGCTTGATCTCCTGGGCGGCGAAGACGCCCCGGACCGGGGCCAGATGGGGATCGCGGTTCAGCAGCTCCAGATAGCGTGTGAGCTGCTCCACTCCGTCGATCTCGCCACGCCGTTTGATCTCCACCGCGACGGTCTGTCCGTCGGCGTCCCGGCAGAGGATGTCGACCGGGCCGATGGCGGTCATGTACTCGCGGCGGATCAGCGTGTAGCCGTCGCCGAGGGTCTCGATGCGGTCGGCGAGCAGTTCCTGGAGGTGCGCCTCCACGCCGTCCTTGATCAGGCCGGGGTCGACGCCCAGTTCGTGCGAGGAGTCGTGCAGGACCTCCTCCATCGTGATGATCAGCTTCTCGCCCGCCTTGTTGACGACGGTCCAGACTCCGGCATCGTCACCCGTGCCCTCCTTGAGGGTGCAGGGCGGCGACATCCAGTTCAGGGGCTTGTACGCCCGGTCGTCCGCGTGGATCGAGACGCTGCCGTCCGCCTTCACCAGGATCAGACGGGGGGCGGTGGGAAGGTGAGCGGTGAGCCGACCCGCGTAGTCGACGGAGCACCGGGCAATGACGAGACGCATGGTCGGCAACGCTACTCGACGGGCCGCCGCTGACGCGATTCGCCCACCTCGCACCGCGCTCGCCGCCTCACCCGGAGGAGGTCCTTCCGGGCCACCCTTGTTGTCCTGGAAGACCCCTGTTCGGTAGTGGCCGATTGTGTGCCCACTGGGATCTGCCTGTGTGTGCATTCTTCTGGTGCGGTCACCGTCGGTTGCCTACCGTATTAAACGGGAGGTCGCGGGATGTGTACACAGCGTGTCCGCATCCGTGTGCTCCCTCATCTGTCCGGCAACCCCTGCTGGTCGGGGGTGCGAGAGGAGAACCCATGTCGCTCGACGTCTCACCGGCCCTACTCGAACAGGCCGAGCGAGGCGAGGTCGACGAAGCTGAATTCGTCGACTGCGTCCGGACCTCCCTGCCCTACGCATGGGAGATGATCAGCTCCCTGGCGGTCCAGCTGAAGGTGGACGGCGGAGAGTTCGCCGACAACCAGACGCCGCCGCCGGACGAGCAGGCCCGCGGTCAGTTGCTGCGCGCGCTCGCCAGCGACGCCATCCGCGGTGCGCTGCAGCGGCACTTCGGTGTGCGGCTGGCCTTCCAGAACTGCCACCGGGTGGCGGTGTTCCCGCTGGACACCTCGGCGGACGAGAGGCTGGCCCGCTTCACCTCGATCCGTGGCCAGCTGCTGAACCAGTCCCCGGAGCTGCGGGACTGCTGAGGCGGTGAACTGCTTGCTTGCCGCTCCGTACGCGGGAGGTGCGATCTGTACCGGAGCGGCAAGCCTCCCGCGCCGCGGGCGCGTTCACGTCAGCTGGGGCAGCACCTCGGTGCCCAGCCGCCGTACGTTCTCCTCGGTGGCCGCCAGGTCCCCGGAGCCCTCGACGAGCAGGGCGAAGCGGGAGACGCCGGTGCGCTCGCTGGTCGCCGCCAGCCGGTCGGCGCACAGCCGCGGGGTGCCCACCGGGTGCAGACCGCAGAGGAGTTCGGTGTACGCCAGCGGATCGCGCATCCGGCGCTCCCTGCCGTCCACGGTGACATGGGCGCCGAGACCCTGTTTGAGCCATCCCGGCATCGCCTTCAGCAGCGTCTCCGCGGCGTCGGTACGCCGGTCCGCGATCTGGCAGACGCCGGCCGACACATGGGCGGCGGCTCGGATCTCGTCGGCCGGAAGCCCCGCCGTACGCGCGTGCTGCCGCCACAGGGCGACCATCTCGGCCTTTTCCTCGTCGCCGACGTGCATGCCGAGGAGCATCGGCAGCCCGCGCTCGGCGGCCAGCCGCACGCTCGCCGGGGAGGTGCAGGCGAGGAGCAGCTCCGGGCCGCCGGTCTCCGTCAGGCACTCCGACGGCCTGGGTACGACGGGGACTTCACGGAAGGCGAAGCGGCCGCCGGGTCCCGCCACCGCCGGGTCGCGCAGCCAGCGCGTGAGCAGATCGAGTGATTGCGGATACTCCTTCTCGTACGCCTCCAGCCCGGCGCCGAAGACCTCCAGGTCCACCCACGGGCCCCCGCGCCCGACGCCCAGCGTGAGGCGGCCGCCGCTCGTCACGTGCAGCAGCGCGGCCTGTTCCCCGAGGGCCACCGGGTGTGTGGTGGGCAGCACACTGACCGCCGTACCGACGCGGATACGGTGGGTGCGGCCCAGCAGCAGGGCGGCCAGCGTGATCGCCGACGGGCAGGTGCCGTACGGCACGAAGTGGTGCTCGGCCAGCCAGACCGAGTCGAGCCCGGCTTCCTCGGTGATCTCCGCCGTGCGGACCGCGCGGTGCAGCGCCTCCCCCTGGCCCTGGCCCGGGAACTGGGCCGCCAGCACGAATGTTCCTACGCGCATTGCTCTTCCTGCTTCCTTGGCTCCGACACGGAGCTCCCCCACTCGGCATAACCGTGGGACACGTGCCGAGGACACGGCCTGGCGAAGAGATTTGCGGATTGTCGGCAGAATGATCGGCCGGAGAGGGGGACTTGTCAGGTTCGCCACTTTCCGCGTACCCGTCCCCGGGCCGCGTAGGCTGGAGACGGCCCGGTTCCTGTAGAGCTCCGTGAGGTGTCCCGTGTCCCCGCGTCGCAACCGCCCCAACGGCCCCAAGGCCGCCGGCCCGTCCGAGGGGGGCCCCGAGGAAGACGGCCGGAGCCGCTACGGAGGCTGGCAGACCTCGCAGGACTGGCAGGGCGAGGACTGGAGCGTGCGCCATGTGGCCGGGGCCAGTTCCGAGGGCAAGACGTACCGCTGCCCGGGCTGCGACCAGTTGATCCCGTCCGCCGTGCCGCATGTGGTGGCCTGGCCGGAGCACGCGGGCGTCGACGACCGCAGGCACTGGCACAAGGCGTGCTGGAACGCGCGGGACCGCCGCACCACGCGGGTGCGGCGGTCCCGTGACGCGCCGAAGTTCTAGTGCACTCGGTTCCCTACACGTCCCGCTTCTCCAGCAGGGCGTAGGCGCCGGCGAACGCGGCGGCCGTGACACCGAGCATGATCCACAGCGGGTCCCAGCCGGACGGTCCGGACTCGGACAGCGAGTTGGCGTAGAAGATGCTCAGCTGGTTCGGGATCGAGTACTCGAACAGGGCCTCGCGCACGTCCTCCAGCGAGGACGCGAACATGAACATCGCGACGACCAGCGGGGCCAGCACCGCCGCGATCATGATGGTGATGGCGCCCGCCGAGTGCCGGACGATCGAGCCGACGACGAGCGAGAGCAGGCCGAGCAGCGCGATGTAGAGCGAGACGCCGACCGTCCCCTTCAGCCACTCCGCACCCGAGGGCTCCCGGGCGCTGCCCACCATGCCGACCTGGACGAAGGCGACGAGGCCCGAGGTGACGAGCGTGACCACGAACGCGAGCGAGAAGAACACGATCGCCTTCGCGGTGAGGACCCGGCCGCGCGGCGGGCAGGCGGTCATCGTCGTCCGGATCATCCCGGTGCCGTACTCGGAGGCGGTGGTCAGCACGCCCAGCGTGATGACGCACATGCTGCCGAGCAGCAGCCCGAAGAAGCCGAGGGAGAGCGCGGACTGGCCGCCGAGCTCCGACTCCGAGGAGGTGTTCGCCGCGACCAGTGCCCCGGCGAGCAGCCCGATGCCGACGACGAGCAGGACGAACACGCCCAGCGTCCACATCGTGGAACGCACCGACTTGATCTTCGTCCACTCCGAGGCGAGCGCGTGCCCGAGATGCGTGCGCACCACGGGGATCGGCGAGGTGTAACCGCCGTACGGCGCGCCGGGCGCGGCGTGCGGCAGAGGGGGCTGGGGCGTGCTCATCGGGCGTCCTCGGGCTTGGTCTCGGCGGAGGGTGCGGCGGGGGAGGCGGCGGGAGCAGGGGCGACGGGCGGGGCGGCCGGGGGCTGCGTCTGCGGCGCGGGCGGGGCGGCGGGCGGCTGCGGGACCGGCTGTGCGGCTGCCTGCGGCGCCTGCTGGGCGTACGGGTTCGGCTGGCCCGCCCCCGGCGTGCCCGGCCCGGAGGGAGCGCCGTACGGCCCCGGAGGAACCGCACCGGGCTGGCCCTGGGGCATCGCGAACGGCTGCCCGCCCTGCTGGGGCGGCGGCGGGGCGTACCAGCCGGGCTGACCCTGGCCCGGCACGGGCATCGGCATCGGCGGCTGCGCGCCCGGCGGCAGCTGCTGCTGCAGACCCGCCTTCTGGTCCACGGTCGAGCGGTAGTCGACGACGGCCTGGGTCATCCGCATGTACGCCTCCTCCAGCGAGGCCTGGTGCGGCGACAGCTCCCACAGCCGTACGTCCGTCTCGTGCGCGACGTCGCTGATGCGCGGCAGCGGCAGCCCCGTCACGCGCAGGGCGCCGTCCTGCTCGGGCAGCACATGGGCGCCCGCCTCGGCCAGCGCCGAGGCCAGCTTCTCGCGCAGCTGCGGCTCGGTGTCGGGTGTGCGCACCCGCGCGAAGCCGGCCGAGTTGGCCGCGATGAAGTCCCGCACGCTCATGTCGGCGAGCAGCTGGCCGCGCCCGATGACGATCAGGTGGTCGGCCGTCAGCGCCATCTCGCTCATCAGATGCGAGGAGACGAAGACGGTGCGGCCCTCCGCCGCGAGCGCCTTCATCAGGTTGCGCACCCAGAGGATGCCCTCGGGGTCGAGGCCGTTGACCGGCTCGTCGAAGAGCAGCACCTGCGGGTCGCCGAGCAGCGCGGCGGCGATGCCGAGCCGCTGGCCCATGCCGAGGGAGAAGCCCTTGGAGCGCCGCCTGGCCACGTCCTGCAGGCCCACGACGCCGAGCACCTCGTCGACGCGCCGGGCCGGGATGCCGGACAGCTGGGCCAGGGACAGCAGGTGGTTGCGGGCCGAGCGGCCGCCGTGCACCGCCTTGGCGTCCAGCAGGGCGCCGACCTGGCGGGGCGCGTTCGGCAGCTTGCGGTAGGGGAAGCCGCCGATGGTGACCCGGCCCGCCGTCGGGTTGTCCAGGCCGAGGATCATCCGCATCGTCGTGGACTTGCCCGAGCCGTTCGGCCCGAGGAAGCCGGTGACGGCCCCCGGCCGCACGCGGAAGGAGAGATTGTACACCGCGGTCTTGTCGCCGTACCGCTTGGTCAGGCCGTCTGCCTCGATCATGCTCCGCACCCATCGAATGGTTCAGGACAGCGGGGCACACGCCCCCGTAAGGGTTAGGAGGATAGCGAGGAGCTGACGGTTCCCTCCAAGGGGAGGTGGGAAACGGGGCGAACTTCCGGGGGCGGTGACGCGTCCTGGTTCACCGCCGCCTTCTCGCCGTACCGCTCGGTCAGGCCCGCCGGCTCGATCATGAGGGCAGGGCGAAACGGTACAAAGCCCCCCGCCATCGTTGTGGCAGAGGGCTTCGCAGGTGTTCAGCAGCTGTACGCCGGGGTTACCGGGACTGCTGCGCGGGCACCCCGCGGGAGATCGGCTCGTCCTCGGCCGGCGAACCGGCCGCGGCCACCGCGGCGCCGGTGAGCGTGGCGAGCATCTCGCGCACGTTCGTCAGCTGGGCGTTGATCGAGTCGCGGCGGTTGGTGAGGGCGGCCAGCTCGCGCTCGGATTCCGAACGGATGCGGTCGGCCTTGGCGTTGGCGTCGGCCACGATGTCCTCGGCCTGGCGCTGGGCGGTCTCCACCGTCTGGCGGGCGCGGCGCTCGGCGTCGGTACGCAGCTTCTCGGCCTCCAGCCGCAGCTGCTCGGCACGGTGCTCGATCTCGGCCAGGCGCTTCTCGGCCTTGGCCTGGCGGGACGCCAGGTCGCGCTCGGACTGCTCGCGGCGCTTGGCGAGGTTCGTCTCGAAGTCGGCGGCGGCCTGCGCGGCCTTGGCGCGGGTCTCCTCGAAGAGGGCGTCGGCCTCCTCGCGCTTGGACTGCGCGTCCTTCTGCGCCTCGGAGCGCAGCTGGGAAGAGTCGCTCTTGGCCTTCTCGACGATCCGGACGCCCTCGTCCTCGGCCTTGGACTTGCGCTCGGCCGCGAACGACTCGGCGTCGTTACGCACCTGCTGGGCGGCCGACTCGGCGAGCTCGCGGTGCTGCTCGGCCGCGCGCCGGGCCTCCTCGCGCAGGTCCTTGGCCTCCTCCTCGGCGAGGCGGAGGATCTTCTCGACACGTGCGCCGAGACCGGCGTAGGACGGCTCGGCGTCGGTGACCTGAGCCTGGGCGTTCTGCGTCTCGAGGTGGAGCTCCTCGATGCGCTTCTCGAGAGCGGTGATGCGGGCCAGAGCGCTGTCACGGTCGGAGACGAGCTTCGAGATGCGTTCGTCCACCTGAGCGCGGTCGTACCCACGCCGCACAAGCTCGAAGCCGTAGGGGGAAGTGTCGCTCATGGGGTTCCTGTCGAATGAGACCGGTGAGGTGATAGGTGGAATCCTAGGGGCCGAAGCGGTGTGTCATCGAGCGGATGCGTGTTTGATCTGGAGAATGACACCCCTTTTGAGTGGCTAACCCCAGGAGTGCTTGCCAACAGCCAAGTCGAAGACTCGGTCAAAGCACCCGGAACGCACCGGAATCGCACTCCTGAGGCTAGCTCTCCGACGACTTCCCACCCGATCGGGGGGCACCGATCGTCGCGCCGGCCTTGACCGAGCCGTCCTTGGCGCCCGCCGGGGTCTCGAAGGACTCCAACGCCTCCAGCACGTCCTGCACGCGCGAGATCTCGGCGTTGATGTCCTCGCGCCGGCGCACCAGGACCTCCAGTTCGCGCTTGCCCTCCTCGACCGTGCGACGCGCTTCCCGGACGGCCTCCGCCTTCAGCTCCTCGGCCTCCCTGACGAGCGCCGCCTTCTTCTGCTCGGCCTCCTTGAGCAGGCCCTCCGCCTTCTTGACGGCCGCGATGCGCACCTTGCCTGCCTCGGAGTTCGCCTCCGACACCAGCTCCTTGGCCTTCGCCTGCGCCTTGGCGAACTGCTCCTCGGCGGCCTTGACGAGCGCGTCGCAGCGGTCGCCGGTCGACTTCATCGTCTCCGCGGCCTCCCGGCGGGCCCGCTCGTGCAACTCCTCCATCTCCGAGGTGATCCGCGCGCGCAGCCCCTCCGCGCGCTCCCGGATGGCGGTCGCGTCCCGGCGCGCGCCGACGAGCAGTTCGTCCGCGTCCGTACGGGCCTTCTCCACCCGTCCGTTGCCCTCGACCGTCGCCTCGGACACCAGCCGGTCGGCCTCCTTGCGGGCCGCGCCCACCATGGTGTCGGCCTGCGCCTCGGCGTCCGCGGTCGTCTTCAGCGCCTGCTGCTGCGCCTCGGTGAGCAGCTTGTCGGCCTCGGACGCGGTCTCCGTGATCAGCGTGTCGACCTGCTCGGCGGCCTCCGAACGCCGCTTGTTGGCGTCCTTGCGGGCCTCGTCCAGCGTCCGCTCGGCCTCCTCGCGCGCGGCCGTGGTGACCCGGTCGGCCTCCCGGGCGGCCTCCGCCTTGACCCGCTGGGCCTCGGTGCGGATCCGCTCGGCGTGCTGCTGCGCCGACCCGACCGTCGCCGCGGCCTCGGCACGCAGCCGCTCCGCCTCGCCGCTCGCGTCCCCGACCAGCCTCTCGGCCTTCGCCACCGCCTCGGCACGGACCCGCTCGGCCTCGGTGACGGTCTCCGACTGGAGCCGCTCCGCCTCGCGGCGCGCCTCGGTGATGAGGGTGTCCGCCTGGGTCGCCGCGTCCGAGCGGATGCGGTTGGCGTCCTCGCGGGCGTCGGCACGCGTACGCCCCGCCGCCTGGTCGGCCTCGGCGATCGCCTCCGACGCCTCGGTGCGCACCCGCTGGGCGTGCTCGGCCGCCTCGGCACGCAGCCGCTCGGACTCGGCGATCGCCTCCGACATCGTGCGCTCGGCCAGTGCCTTGGCGGCCTCCGACTCCTCGCCGGCCTCGCGCCGGAGCCGGCCCGCGTCCTCGGTGGCCCGTTCCCGCTCGGCGTACGCGTCGGAGCGGACCCGGTCCGCCTCCTCCTGCGCCTCGCGCCGGGTGCGGTCCGCCGCGTGCTCGGCGGCGTGGCGCAGCCCGGAGATCTCGTCCTGCGCCTGCTCGTGCAGCCCGGTGACCGAGTCACGGACCTGCTGGGCGTGGAGCTCGGCCGCCGACACCATCTCGGTGGCGCGCCGGTCGGCCTCCTCCACCAGGCGCACGGCCTCGGCCTGCGCCTCCTCCACGCGCTTGCGCGCCGAGGCCAGCAGCTCCTCGCTCTGCTCGCGGGCCTGCTCGCGCTCCTGGCCGGCCTCCTGGCGGGCCGCGCCGAGGAGTTCCTCGGCCTCGCGGCGGCGCCGGACGGCCTCCTCCTGCGCGGCGCCCAGCGTCTCGGACGCCTCCTGCGCCAGCCGCTCGGCCGCGGCCTGCGCCTCGGCCCGTACCCGGTCGGCCGTGTCCTGGGCGTCCGACTTCAGCCGCTCGGCCTCCGCCGCCGCCTCCGCCCGCAGGCGGACGGCGATGGACTCGCCCTCCGCCCGCGAGGCGGACGCGTCGGACGCGGCCTCGTCGCGCAGCCGTTCGGCCTCCGCCTCGGCCTGCGCCCGCAGCGTGCGAAGCCGCTCCGCCGCCTCGGTGCGCAGCCGCTCGGTCTCCTCGGCGGCCTCACGGCGGATCCGCTCGGCCTCCTCGCGGGCGTCGGTCAGCGCCTGCTCGGCGGCGGTGAGCCGGGTCTCCGCCTCGTTGTGCAGCCGCGTCAGCTCCCCGGCGGCCTCCGCGTGGCGGGACTCCACGGCCCGCTCGGTCTCCTCGCGCAGCTCCCGCGCGGCCTGCTCGGCGTCGTTGCGGATGCCCTCGGACTGCTCCAGGACCTCCGCGCGGTGCCGCTCGGCCTCCTTGCGGGTGCGCTCCAGCGTCTCCTCGGCCTGCCGGCGCAACGTGGTCGCCCGCTCGATCGCCTCGGTGCGGACCTTCTCGCTGTCCGCGGTCGCGGTCTGCCGCTGCTCGTCGGCGTCGGCCTTCGCCTTGGCGAGCAGCTCCTCGGCGGTCCGGGCCGCCTCCTCGATCTGCGCCACGGCCTGCTTACGGGCCTCCGCGCGGATCTTCTCGCCCTCGTCGACCGCCTCGCCGCGCAGCTGCTCGGCCTCGCCGCGCAGCCGCCGTGCCTCCTCCTGGAGTTCGACGGTCTTGGCGCGGTACTCCTTGGTGTCGTCCTTCGCCGCGCCCTTGAGCTGCTCGGCGATGTCGTGCGCCTCGGCGCGCAGCCGGTCGGCCTCGGTCTCCGCCTCACGACGGATCCGCTCGGCCTCCTCGGTGGCGGCCTTGGTGGTCCTCTTGGCGTCCTCCGACGCCTTGTTGAGCACGTCCTCGGCGGTCCTGGCCGCCTTGGCCAGCTGGCTCGCCGTCTCCTCGGCGGTCAGCGAACGGGCGTTCTCGCCGGCGTCCGCGACGATCCTCTCGGCCTCGGCACGGGCGTCGGCGACGACCTGCTCGGCCTCCGCCTTGGTGGCCTCCGCCTCCTTCGTGGCCTCGCTGACGAGCCGGGCGACCTGCTCCTTGGCGGTGCGCGTGCGGGTCTCGTTCGCCGACTCGGCGCCGGCCAGGGACTTGGCGGCGGCCTCCTTGGCCTCGGTGACCAGCTTCTCCGCCTCGGACTGCGCCTTGCGCAGCGACTCCTCGGCCTCCGTCATCCGCTGCTCGGCGGCCCGGCTCAGCTCGCCGGCCTGACGGCGGGCGGCGTCGGACTCCGAGACGGTCGACGAGCGCAGCTGCTCGGCGTGGTCGGTGGCCTCCTGGGCCTGGGTGGAGGCGGCGTTCAGCAGCCGCTCGGCGTCCGTACGGGCCCGGCGCAGCAACTGCTCGGCCTCCGCGCGGGAGCCCTCGGCCTCGCTCTGCAGACGCTGGCGGGCCTCGGCGGTGACCCGCTCGGCCTCCGCCCGCGCCGCCGACATGGCCTGATCGGCCTCGGTGCGCGACTCCTCCAGGAGGCGGCGGGCCTGCTGCTCGGTGCGGGCCCGCAGCTGCTCGGCCCACGCCACGTTCTCGTTGACGTGCGACTCGACGGTCTGCCGGCGCTCGGCGAGCTCCTGGTCCAGCTGCTGCCGGCGGGACACGGCCTCCGCGTGCAGCTCGGCCTGGAGCCGGGCCGCCTGCTCGGCGTGCTCCTGCAGGATGCGCTGGGTCTGCGCCCGCGCCTGGCTCAGCTCACGGTCGGCGTCCGACCGGATCTGGTCGGCCTGCATCTGGGCATTGCGCAGCAACTGCTCGGCCTGATAGCCGAGGTCGCCGCCGTCATAGGCAGGCCGGGTCATGAGCGTGCGCCGCGCCTCGTGCAGCTTGGCGCGCAGCACCTCGACCTGGTAGCCGAGGTCCTCGGCGTGCTGGATGGCCTTTTCCCGCTCGGTCCTCAGCCGTTTCATCTCGGCTTCGAACCGAGTGAGGTGGTCGACGTCAGCCGCCGGCTCTCGCTCCTGGCTCTCGTAGCCCCGCACTGCGCGGTCCCATCCGTCCCCTGGTCGCAAGTCTCTCCAAACGAGCTCCGTCCATCCGCCGAACGGGGCCCCCGGGGAATGGTGTCAGATCAACGACGGAGCATGGGCAGCTGCCCCGACGCTCGTCCCCCGAAACCCGGACCCCGGAATGCGGTCGCCCGTGTGGAAGCGACGACCGCTCCCCAACCCTACCGGCCCCTATGTACGAGCATCAGTGCTCAGGTGACTCAACAGACGCCGAAGTGACCAGTTCTGTCAGTACGCCGTGACAATCCTTGGGGTGCAGGAAGGTGATCCGTGACCCCATGGAGCCGCGCCGGGGCTCCTCGTACAGAACGCGTACGCCCTTGTCCTTGATCGCGGCCGCGTCCCCGTCGACATCCGCCGTACCGAAGGCGATGTGATGCACGCCCTCACCGTTCTTGGCCAGCCACTTCGCGACGGTGGAGTCCTCCCGGGTCGGCTCCAGGAGCTGCAGGTACGAGGAACCGCCGTCGGACGTATCGTTGATCTTGAGCATGGCCTCGCGTACGCCCTGCTCGTCGTTGACCTCGGTGTGGAACACCTCGAAGCCGTACGTGGCCCGGTAGAACTCGACGGTCGCGTCGAGGTCGTGACAGGCGATCCCGATGTGGTCGATTCGCGTCAGCATGGATTCAGTGCAGCGCCCCGGAGGTGGTTACGCAACGTGCGCGCGATCACACCGACAGCCGGATGACGCGGTGTCGTACCGCTCAGTACATTCGAAGTAAACCCTCGTTCACTCCTCGGCCAGTGCAGGCCGGAAGGGGATCGCCGCTCATGTCTTCCGCAAAGAACGGCTCTACCTCCGTCATCGTCGCGGGTGCCCGCACCCCGATGGGACGACTGCTCGGTTCACTGAAGTCCTTCTCCGGAGCCGACCTCGGCGGCTTCGCCATCAAGGCCGCCCTCGACCGCGCGGGGATCGGCGGTGACCAGGTGCAGTACGTGATCATGGGGCAGGTGCTCCAGGCCGGCGCCGGGCAGATCCCGGCCCGCCAGGCCGCGGTCAAGGCCGGCATCCCGCTGAGCGTCCCGGCGCTCACCATCAACAAGGTGTGCCTCTCCGGCCTCGACGCCATCGCCCTGGCCGACCAGCTGATCCGCGCCGGCGAGTTCGACGTGGTCGTCGCGGGCGGCCAGGAGTCCATGACGAACGCCCCGCACCTGCTGCCGAAGTCCCGCGAGGGCTTCAAGTACGGCGCGGTCGAGATGCTCGACGCGATGGCCCACGACGGTCTGACCGACTCCTTCGAGAACATCGCCATGGGCGCGTCCACGGAGAAGCACAACACCCGGCTCGGCATCGCCCGCCCGGAGCAGGACGAGATCGCCGCCCTGTCCCACCAGCGCGCCGCCGCCGCGCAGAAGAACGGCGTCTTCGAGGCCGAGATCACCCCGGTCGAGATCCCGCAGCGCAAGGGCGAGCCGGTCGTCTTCAGCAAGGACGAGGGCATCCGCGGCGACACCACCGCCGAGTCGCTGGGCAAGCTGCGCCCGGCGTTCGCCAAGGACGGCACGATCACCGCGGGCTCGTCCTCGCAGATCTCCGACGGCGCGGCCGCGGTCGTCGTGATGAGCAAGGCCAAGGCCGAGGAGCTCGGCCTGGAGTGGATCGCGGAGATCGGCGCGCACGGCAACGTCGCGGGCCCCGACAACTCCCTCCAGTCCCAGCCGTCCAACGCCATCGCGCACGCCCTGAAGAAGGAGGGCCTGGCGGTCTCGGACCTCGACCTGATCGAGATCAACGAGGCTTTCGCCGCCGTCGCCGTGCAGTCGATGAAGGACCTCGGGGTGTCCAGCGAAAGGGTGAACGTCAACGGTGGCGCGATTGCCCTGGGTCACCCGATCGGGATGTCCGGCGCCCGTCTCGTGCTCCACCTGGCGCTGGAGCTGAAGCGGCGCGGCGGCGGCGTCGGAGCGGCGGCGCTGTGCGGCGGCGGCGGTCAGGGTGACGCGCTGATCGTGCGGGTACCGAAGCACTGAACGGTCGGCAGTCTGTCGTGTCGTTGATCTGAACGGAGCTGTGATGCAGGACGTCTCCACGCTGGTGGCCCAGGCGAGGGAGGGCCGGCCACGTGCCGTGGCCCGGTTGATCTCGCTGGTCGAGGGGGCGTCCCCGCAGCTCAGGGAGGTCATGGCGACGCTGGCACCGCTGACCGGCGGCGCGTACGTGGTCGGCCTGACCGGCTCCCCGGGGGTGGGGAAGTCCACGACCACCTCGGCGCTGGTGACGGCGTACCGCAAGCAGGGCAAGCGGGTCGGCGTGCTGGCGGTCGACCCGTCGTCCCCCTTCTCCGGCGGGGCGCTGCTCGGTGACCGGGTGCGGATGTCCGACCACGCCTCCGACCCCGGCGTCTACATCCGCTCCATGGCCACCCGCGGCCACCTCGGCGGTCTGGCCTGGGCCGCGCCGCAGGCGATCCGCGTGCTGGACGCGGCGGGCTGCGACGTGGTCCTCGTCGAGACGGTGGGCGTCGGCCAGTCCGAGGTGGAGATCGCCTCCCAGGCCGACACCTCGGTCGTCCTCCTCGCCCCCGGCATGGGCGACGGCATCCAGGCGGCCAAGGCCGGAATCCTGGAGATCGGCGACGTCTACGTCGTCAACAAGGCGGACCGCGACGGCGCCGACGCCACGGCCCGCGAGCTGAACCACATGCTCGGCCTCGGGGAGTCCCGCGCCCCCGGAGACTGGCGCCCGCCGATCGTCAAGACGGTCGCCGCGCGCGCCGAGGGCGTCGACGAGGTCGTGGAAGCCCTGGAGAAGCACCGCGCCTGGATGGAGGAGCGGGGCGTCCTGACGGAGCGCCGGCTGTCCCGGGCCTCCCGCGAGGTCGAGACCATCGCGGTCACGGCCCTGCGCGAACGCATCGCGGACCTCCACGGGGACCGCCGCCTCGGCGCCCTCGCGGAACGGATAGTGGCCGGCGAGCTGGACCCGTACCGCGCCGCGGACGAGTTGGTGGCCGGAGTGACGGACAGGGCGTGAGGACGGGCCCGTTCAGGGCCGGAGCGGGGGTCCCCGTAGGCTGCCGCCTGAGGGGACCCCGCTCCGACACCGTACGACTGCAAAGGCTCGCCACCGGTCTGCTGCTGCTCGCCCGGCCGGCCGCGGGGGAGCGGCCGACCGGCACGCGGGTCGACCTGGCCGAGCCGGCGCGAGAGCGGACCGCCGGGCGCGAGGGCGTGTCGCTGGACGCGAGGGCGTGTCAGTGGACGTGGAGTCGCTCGAAGTGGCCGGATCGCGCGGGCGACCGGGGCGGGTGCCGGCCAATCTGCCGGACAACGCCCGGCGTCACGTGCGCGGGGCGGTCCGCCGGTCAATCTCCCGCTGGACCTTGAGCAGCCGCCCGTCGTCGCGCGCGGGGCGGTCACCGCGGCCGTACGGCGGGAGGGCGACCGGGCGGTCGTCCGGGTCGCGGGCGACGGGGACGGCGTACCCCGGGCGGATCGGGGAGCGGATCTTCGAGCGGTTCGTCCGGCTGGACGGCGCCCGCGGCCGGGACGAGGGTGGCGCCGGCCTCGGTCTCGCCATCGCCCGCGACGTCGCCGCCCGGCACGGCGGCACCCTCACGGTCCATGACGCGCCGGCGGGCGGAGCCCTGGTCGAACTCCGCCTGCCGCTCGCCTGGGACGTCCTGGGGTCAGGGACGGCCGCGCTGCCCTCGCAGATGGTCCGCGATGGGCTTCAGGGCCTTGTCGAGTTCGGTGAGGGATTCAGGGGGCAGCAGGTCGATGAAGTGCCGCCGTACGGACGAGACGTGGTGGGGTGCGACCTTCTGCATCGTCTGCATGCCGTGGTCGGTGAGGACCGCGTACAGGCCGCGTCGGTCGGACTCGCAGTTCTCCCGCCGCACCAGAGCGGCGTTCTCCATGCGGGTGATCTGGTGCGAGAGGCGACTCTTGGACTGCAGGGTGGCGGAGGCGAGATCGCTCATCCGCATCCGCGAATCGTCCGACTCGGAGAGGTTCACCAGGATCTCGTAGTCGTTCATCGTCAGGCCGAACGGCTGCAGGTCCTTTTCGAGCTGGTAGGTCAACAACCTGTTGACCTCCAGGTGGGTGCGCCAGGCGCACTGCTCCGCATTGGTCAGCCAGGTCGTGGCCGTCTCGGTCTCCATAAATGAAGTCTACCTAAGATGTTGAAATGTGAACTACTGAGGGTGGTGTGACAGCGAGCACGCGTTCGACGTCACACTCCGCAGACTACCGCTCACAGCCCGAAGCGACGCTGGAGGTCTCCCAGCTGTCCGGGAAGGCGCGGTGTGCCGGCTTGTGCCCCGTGCCCCCCGGTCACCCCGCCCGCACCGGGCACGCCGGCCTGGTGCGGGACCGTCCCCGTGGCCTGCTCGGCCATCAGGGTCTCGGTCGACTGGAGCAGGACCGTACCGGCTCCCACGAACTCGAACTGGTGCTCCTCCCCGGAGGCCCCGCCGAGGCCCGTCATCGCACGTAGACCGCCCATTACGCCCGTCATGTAGCCATGGTCGTAGTGGTGGCACGGCGAGGGGCAGTCGGCCCATCCGACAAGCGCTTGCGGGTCCACCCGGATCGGCGGCTCCATGAACACCACCGGACCGTTAGATGCGGCCACGAACTTTCCGGTTCCGATGAGGGTCAGAAAGCCCGGCACGATCGACTGCTTCAGCGCGAGAGTTGGCTGAAAAGCGAGCAGGTTGCCGGAGCGAATGGTCAGGTTGCCGTCTTCGAGGTCGTAGGAATTCACGTCGAAGGCCCGGTCGGCGAGGAGCATCTTGCCCGAGCCCTCGGCCACGACCCAGTCGGCGGCGTGCAGTGGCGAATGGAACGACGTACGGACAAGTCGGTCCAACCGCCCGTGCCCGACGCCGTTGAACTCGATCGAGCCGTAGTAGGCGATCATCTTCCCCTTCTGCAGGAACCACCGGGTCCCCTTCAACTCCACGCAGAAGGTGTACGCGTTCACGTTCTCGTCGGCGGGCAGGGTCATCGGGTCGTGCACGACGGGCCCGGCGCCCGGGGTTCCGTAGGTCACAGTTTCTCCTCCGATGCCTGGACGTACACCGCGCCGCTGCCGCTCAGCTCCAGCTGGAACGCCTCGCCGGAGCCGCGCCCCACCATGTCGCGCCAGCCCAGCGCGGTCGAGAGCTTGTTGCGCACGTCGCCGTGGTGGGCGACGTAGGCCTGCGGGTCGACATGCACCGGACGCTGCGGGCTGATCGGGATCTCGAAGACACCGCCGTGGGCCATCACGGCGAGCGACCCGTGCCCCTGGAGCGTCGTCGTGAACAGCCCCTGCCCGCTGATCTGCCCCCGCACCATCCCCATGACCCCGCCCTGGGAGCCCAGGAACATCGTCCCCTGCCGCAGGCTCCCCTCGAAGGCGAGCAGCCGGTCCGCCTCGACGCACAGCGTCTCCCCGGTGAGGTCGATCACCTGCACATGGTGCCCGCCGTGCCCGAACAGCACGGTGCCGTTGCCCTCCACGGTCATCAGCGGGGTGTCCTCGTTCGCCACCCGGCGCCCGATCATCGACATGATCCCGCCCTGCCCGCCGGCGACGTTGGGCGTGAAGGACACCTCGCCCTTGTAGGCGAGCATGGCGCCGCGCTGGCTGAACAGCCGCCGGCCCGGCACGACGGTCGCCTCGACCATCTTCGAATTGACCTCGCGGAAGCCCATGTCACACATCCCCCGCGATCGTGTTCCGCTCACTGGGCTGGATGTACACGAGCCCGTCCCCCTCGAACCGCATCTGGAACGCCTCGCCCCCGCCCTCTCCCAGCAGTGTGCGGAAGGTCACGCCGGACTGGAACGACTGCCGCAGGTTCCCCTGGTGCGCCACATACGCCCCCGGGTCCACCGTCAGCGGGTACTGCCCGCTCACCCGCAGCACCACAGCCGGCCCGTCCGACATGATCGCCGCCTGTCCGTGCCCCTCGACGGTCGTCGTGAACAGGCCGTTGCCCTGCGAGGCGCCACGCAGCCCCGTGAAGGACGTGCCGGTCCGCAGTCCGCCGTCGGTCGCGAGCAGATTGCTCGACTCGACGTACAGCTTGTCTCCCCGCAGGCTCACCAGGTTGATCTCCGAGGCCCGGTCCGCGAACCAGCACGTCCCCTGCCCCTTCACCTCCATCAGGGTCATCTGCTCACCGGTGACGCGCCGGGTCACCATCCCCCGTATGCCCTCACCGCCGCCGCTCAGCTTCTTGAAGGCCATCTGCCCGTCGTACGCGACCATCGAGCCGTTCTTCGCCTTCACGGCGTCCCCGGTCATGTCGACGGCGAGCACCTTGCTGCCTTGAAGTCGGAACATCGCCACGGATGTGAAGGTATCTGCCGATTGGCTCCACCAAAAGGGTCCGTCTCCCGGGAGGAACCCGGATCGAGCCCCTAGGGGAGCCGGACCGGACCCCGGGCCCTTGGCGCGCCCGGCCGTTTGCCACAATGACGGAGCGCTTGTGCTTCTGTTCACAAGACCGTCTTCGCAAGACCGTCTTCGCGAGCCTGTCTCACAAGCCCTTCTCGCAAGCCCGTCCCGTACAGCGACCCGCCTCGTCAGCGAACTCCCACCGAAGGTGACCCGTGGATCTCAAGACCGCCACCGCCCTCCACCGCCTCCGCCTGGTCTCGGCCCTGGAGGCCGTGTCCTTCCTGATCCTGCTCCTCTGCTCGGTGCTGAAGCGGACCACGGAGTTCAACGCGGTCCCCGTGATGGGCGCCGTCCACGGCGTTCTGTTCGTCCTGTATGTGATCTTCTGGGTGCTCTCCTGGTACCGCGCCAGGTGGAGCTTCGGCACGGGCGTCCTCTACTTGGTCCTCTCCGTCATCCCCTGCGGCGGCTTCTACGCCGAGCGGCGGCTGCGCCGCGAGGCCGAGGACGCGGTGATCGCCGGGCGCGCCCGCCAGGAAGCTGTGGTGAAGGCATGATCGTCGCCTTCTCCGTGACACCTCTGGGCGTCGGTGAGGACGTTGGGGAGTACGTCGCCGACGCCGTCCGCGTGGTGCGCGAGTCCGGCCTGCCGAACCGTACGGACGCCATGTTCACGTCCGTCGAGGGTGAGTGGGACGAGGTCATGGACGTCGTCAGGCGCGCGGTGGCCGCCGTCGAGGCGAGGGCGCCGCGGGTGTCCCTGGTCCTCAAGGCGGACATCCGCCCCGGAGTGACGGACGGCCTCACGTCCAAGGTCGAGACGGTGGAACGCCACCTGGCCTCGTAACGGCACCGAGGACGGACCCCGGCCCGCTGGGCCCGGGTCCGTCCTCGTCCTGCCCCGCTCCTCGCATACCGAAAGGCGAGACAGGGCTGACCGTGATGTGACCGACGGGTAAGGTCTGGTGACGTGCCGAAGCCGCTCAGTCTTCCCTTCGACCCCATCGCTCGCGCCGACGAACTATGGAAGCAGCGCTGGGGCAGCGTGCCGTCCATGGCCGCGATCACCTCGATCATGCGGGCGCACCAGATCCTGCTCGCCGAGGTCGACGCGGTGGTCAAGCCGTACGGGCTGACGTTCGCGCGCTACGAGGCGCTGGTGCTGCTGACCTTCTCCAAGGCGGGCGAGCTGCCGATGTCCAAGATCGGTGAGCGGCTGATGGTGCACCCGACGTCCGTCACGAACACCGTCGACCGCCTGGTGAAGTCGGGCCTGGTGGCCAAGCGCCCCAATCCGAACGACGGCCGCGGCACCCTCGCCGTGATCACCGACAAGGGCCGCGAGGTCGTCGAGTCGGGCACCCGCGACCTGATGGCGATGGACTTCGGCCTGGGCGCCTACGACGCGGAGGAGTGCGCCGAGATCTTCGCGATCCTCCGCCCGCTACGGGTCTCGGCGAGCGACTTCGAGGACGAGTGACAGTCGTCAACACCGCGGCGGGGTCTACCGCTTGATGGTGGTTTCTGTCGCGATCCGCCCTTTTAGGGGTCAGGGCGCTCTGCGACGCTGCGACCATGTGGGCCGACGATCATTTGGATGATCGAAGTCCGGATTCGCCGGCAGCGCAGAGGGGTATCCAGTTGAGCATTCGAAACCGCGTTCGCAGGGTGACGGTGGTCGTGACGGCGACGGTCCTGTCCGCAGTGGTGGCCCTCGGCACAGCGGGGCCGGCCCATGCCGGCGCCACGGGAAGTACCCCGATCGGGACTTTCGACTACGACCTGAAGGGAGCCGGGGTGAGGGTTCCCACCGGATGCTTCCTCACCCACAGCATCAAGGGCTCGGGCAAGCGGATCACTTCGCAGTTCGCCGGTGTGGACTGCGCGGGCCTCGCGGTGACGTTCACCAAGTTCTGCAACTGGAGGATGGACTTCTCCTACGCGGACACCGACAACAAGACGTACCGCACCTCGCGAGGAGCGACGCACCCGGAGTGCAAGGGTGACCCGCTGCGGAACGCCGTGCCCCAGACGCTGCCGAAGTACGGCAAAGCGTGCGCGAAGTTCCACGTGAACGGCAAGCTGCGTGCCGTTCAGTGCCACTACATCACCAGGTGAGATCCGGCAGCCGCGGTCCGGTCGACGCGCCGCGGCTCCGGGGGTCAGGCGGTGGCGGGGCTGGCGTCGGCGTCCTTCTGCAGGAGAGGCTCGACCTCCCGGCTCACCCGGCGTTCGACGAAGAAGGCCGCGGTGGGAACGGTGCCGGCGAGCAGGATCCACAGGAGCCGCCCCACTGGCATCTTCGCCTTGTTCCCCAGGTCGAAGGCGAAGATCAGGTAAAGCACGTACAGCCAGCCGTGGGCGATGCCGACGACGGTGACGAAGCCGCCGAAACCGTCCAGGTCCAGCAGGCGCTTTCCGATCACGCCCACCGTCAGCAGGACGAGCAGGACGGCGGTGACGTGGGCCATCACCCGGTAGCGGGTCAGGACGCTCTTCTTCATGGCGACGAGGGTAACGGGTGCCCAGAAGCACCCGGTCGGCGCATCCTGAGCTGCAGCACTGTCTTTTATTAGGACGTCCTAGTAAATTCGAAGGTATGGACGCTGACGCCATCGAAGAGGGCCGCCGACGCTGGCAGGCCCGGTACGACGCGGCGCGGAAGCGCGACGCGGACTTCACCACGCTCTCCGGCGATCCCGTGGAGCCGGTGTACGGACCCCGACCCGGGGACACCTACGAAGGCTTCGAGCGGATCGGCTGGCCGGGGGAGTATCCCTTCACCCGCGGCCTGTATCCGACCGGCTACCGGGGACGCACGTGGACGATCCGGCAGTTCGCCGGGTTCGGCAACGCCGAGCAGACCAACGAGCGCTACAAGATGATCCTCGCGGCGGGCGGCGGCGGCCTCTCGGTCGCCTTCGACATGCCGACCCTGATGGGCCGCGACTCCGACGACCCGCGCTCGCTGGGCGAGGTCGGCCACTGCGGTGTCGCCGTCGACTCGGCCGCCGACATGGACGTCCTCTTCCGTGACATCCCGCTCGGCGACGTCACCACGTCGATGACGATCAGCGGTCCGGCGGTCCCGGTCTTCTGCATGTACCTGGTCGCCGCGGAGCGCCAGGGCGTCGACCCGGCCGTCCTGAACGGCACGCTCCAGACGGACATCTTCAAGGAGTACATCGCCCAGAAGGAGTGGCTCTTCCAGCCCGAGCCGCATCTCCGTCTGATCGGCGACCTGATGGAGTACTGCGCGACGCGCATCCCGGCGTACAAGCCGCTCTCCGTCTCCGGTTACCACATCCGCGAGGCCGGCGCGACGGCCGCGCAGGAGCTGGCGTACACGCTCGCGGACGGCTTCGGGTACGTCGAGCTGGGCCTCAGCCGCGGTCTGGACGTGGACGTCTTCGCGCCCGGTCTGTCCTTCTTCTTCGACGCGCACCTCGACTTCTTCGAGGAGATCGCCAAGTTCCGCGCCGCGCGCCGCATCTGGGCCCGCTGGATGCGCGACGTCTACGGCGCCAAGTCCGACAAGGCCCAGTGGCTGCGCTTCCACACCCAGACCGCGGGTGTCTCGCTGACCGCCCAGCAGCCGTACAACAACGTCGTCCGTACGGCGGTGGAGGCGCTCGCCGCGGTCCTCGGCGGCACCAACTCGCTGCACACCAACGCCCTGGACGAGACCCTGGCGCTCCCCTCCGAGCAGGCCGCGGAGATCGCCCTGCGCACCCAGCAGGTCCTCATGGAGGAGACCGGCGTCGCCAACGTCGCCGACCCGCTGGGCGGTTCCTGGTTCGTCGAGCAGCTGACCGACCGGATCGAGGCGGACGCCGAGAAGATCTTCGACCAGATCAAGGAGCGCGGTCTGCGGGCGCACCCCGACGGGAAGCACCCCATCGGCCCGATCACGTCCGGCATCCTGCGCGGCATCGAGGACGGCTGGTTCACCGGCGAGATCGCGGAGTCCGCGTTCCGCTACCAGCAGTCACTGGAGAAGGGCGACAAGCGGGTCGTCGGCGTCAACGCCCACACCGGCTCCGTCACCGGCGACCTGGAGATCCTGCGGGTCAGCCACGAGGTGGAGCGCGAGCAGGTACGGGCGCTCGGCACCCGCCGTACGGGCCGTGACGAGGCCGCCGTCCGCGCGGCGATCGGCGCGATGCTCGACGCCGCGCGCGACGGCACCAACATGATCGAGCCGATGCTGACGGCCGTGCGCGCCGAGGCGACCCTCGGCGAGATCTGCGGCGTCCTGCGCGACGAGTGGGGCGTGTACACGGAGCCGGCGGGCTTCTAGTGCCGCGTCAGCCGAGGTTCGCCCCGTCGCGACGCCCGGCACGCCCTCTCGCCGCACCGGCCGAAAGCCCGAGTACGTCCAGTACGAGGGCTTCCGGTCGGCACGCCGAGAGCACGCTCCCCCACTCTCGGCTTCGCTCGAGCGGGAGGGGCCCCCACGACGCCGCTCCTCACGGGCAAACCTTGACCGACGCGGCACCAGGACCGGCGAGGACGCGGGCCGACGCACAGCGGTCCGGACTCCGGCGAGGTGTCAGCCGGGAGTCCGGGCCGCCGTCGGTCGTGCCGCGGGGCTCACGTCGCGTCCGTGCCGCTTCCCTCTTCCCGTACGGGGGCCTCGAGTTGCCCGGCGTGGCCGGTCGCCCCGGCGCCCGGGGCCGTCGCCGCCCCCGCCAGCCCCAGCAGCAGCACCCGCGTCAACGACCGTGCCCACTGCGCGTCCGCCGGTTCCGCACTGACCAGGCAGCGGTGGACCACCGAGCCCGCGATCATGTCGAAGATCAGGTCCGCCGTGCGGGCCGCGTCGGCGGGGTCGGGCTCCGTGGGGAGTTCCCCGCGGGCCTGTGCCCGGGCCCGGCCCGCCACGACCAGGCGCTTCTGACGGTCCACGATCGTGGTGCGGATGCGTTCGCGCAGCGCGTGGTCGCGGGTCGACTCCGCGACCACCGCCATCAGGCCGCTCTTGGCCTCCGGGCGGTCCAGGATCGCCGCCAGCTGGAGCACCACGCCCTCGATGTCGGCGGCCAGCGCGCCGCGGTCGGGCAGGCGCAGTTCGTCGAAGAGTTCCGCCACCGCGTCGACGACCAGTTCGTTCTTGCCCGCCCAGCGGCGGTAGAGCGTCGTCTTCGCGACCCCGGCCCGGGACGCGACGTCTCCCAAGGTGAGCTTGGACCAGCCGAGTTCCACCAGGGCCGCCCGGGTCGCGGCCAGGATGGCGGTGTCGGCGGCGGCGCTGCGCGGGCGACCCGTACGGCCGGCGGGGTTGCGGCTCTGCATCCCTCGACCCTATCCGGGGCAGGATCCGGCGGGTTTCGCGTGGCAGTGAGGGAGATCACCAGGGCGGGGTGTCCCGGTCTCCCGTCCTGCCGTTACGCTACGACTCGTAGCGAAAGCATGTGACCGACCACTCCTTCCGTGCGGTACGGAAGGATTTGTCACGTATGCGAGCGACGACCACAGGCGTGGGGTGGGGACCCGGCGCCGAACGCACGCACGGCTTCGAGGGCGCTTTTCACAGACGCCCGGGGAACGGGGGAGGATAGACGCATGCAGCCACGGAACATGTCCATGAGCGGCGTCGTCGACCTCGCCGCGGTGAAGGCGGCCCAGGAGGCCAAGGCCAAGGCCGAGCAGGCGCGCGCCGCAGCGGCGCGCGAGGGCGGCGGCGGGGCCGTCTCCCCGGCCGATCTCGTCATCGACGTCGATGAGGCCGGATTCGAGCGCGACGTCCTCCAGCGCTCCACCGAGGTCCCGGTCGTCATCGACTTCTGGGCCGAGTGGTGCCAGCCCTGCAAGCAGCTCAGCCCGGTGCTGGAGCGGCTTGCCGTCGAGTACGACGGTCGCTTCGTCCTCGCCAAGATCGACGTCGACGCCAACCAGATGCTGATGCAGCAGTTCGGGATCCAGGGGATCCCGGCGGTCTTCGCGGTCGTCGCGGGCCAGGCGCTGCCGCTCTTCCAGGGTGCCGCCGCCGAGGCGCAGATCCGGGAGACCCTCGACCAGTTGGTCACCGTCGCCGAACAGCGCTTCGGGCTGACCGGCCTGACGGTCGACCCCGACGCCGAGCCGGGCGAGCAGACGCCGGCCGAGGCTCCCGTCGGTCCCTACGAAGCCCTGCTGAACGCCGCGGCCCAGGCGTTGGACGCGGGCGATCTGACCGCGGCCGTCCAGGCGTACGAGAACGTGCTCGCCGACGACCCCGGCCACCCCGAGGCCAAACTCGGTCTGGCGCAGGCCGATTTGCTCCAACGGGTGCAGGGTCTGGACGTGCAGCAGGTGCGCAAGGACGCGGCCGACCGGCCGGCCGACGCGCAGGCGCAGATCGTGGCGGCCGACCTGGATCTGGTGGGCGGTCATGTGGAGGACGCCTTCGGGCGGCTCATCGACACCGTGCGGCGCACGGCGGGTGACGACCGGGACTCCGTACGGCTGCGGCTGCTGGAGCTGTTCGAGGTGGTCGGCGCGGACGATCCGCGGGTGACCGCGGCTCGCCGGGCGCTGGCGCGCGCGCTGTTCTGAGCGGTGCCGGACCCCGGACTCCGGCCGGTCGCCGAACGTCGGGACCCGTGAGCCCTGAGTGAGGGAGCGCCCGACGGGGGTAGGGAAGCGGCCGCGCTTTGCCAAATCTTGGCAATCGCGGCCGCTGTTACTGCGAGTAGGTCACAGGCGCGGATCTGTCGGATTCTGTCCAGCGATCAACAGCTTTGTCCTGCCCTCGGGTGGCACCCAGAGTCGCTGACCGAGTCCGCCTGGATGTTGTTCGGTTATCCGGCCGTTACTAGCGAGTAACGAACCCCCTTGTGCGGGCGGCGAGAATGCACCACGATCGGCGACGCTCGGTCCATTCCCGTTCCCCGACATCCAATCGGGCCACGGGATTTCTGGGTCCCCACCGAGCAGAGCCGACGCTCCGGCGCCGGCTCTTGGGCAGGGGGGTCTTCGTCCACCCGGCGAAGCCTGTCCAGCAAGGTTGTGCGTGATGCGTGTCAGGCGCGACCAGTGGTTGTCGCTCGGGGGTGATCGCCGGTGATCCGTGCGCCGTTGTGCGCCGTGGAATACGGGCGCTCTCCTCCCCGAGGACGTCGCACTTCTCCCATCCCTGTCCTGTGGAGCCGCCTTCGGGGGCGAGTCGGGGCAGGAGATGTACGTCCGAGAAGGAGGAAATATGGAGTCCCCAGTGCGTGGTGGGACCAGATGGAAGCGGTTCGCTGTGGTCATGGTGCCCAGCGTCGCCGCTGCGGCATGTGTGGGTGTCGGTCTGGCGCAGGGTGCGCTGGCCGCGTCCTTCAGCGTCTCCGGCCAGCAGTTCAAGGTGAAGGCCTCTCACCTGCACGGTGAGGGCTTTGCCCAGTACGGCGGTATAGACACGGTCTACACGTCGACTGAGGGCAAGGAGAAGAAGAGGGTCCCGGTCGCGATCTCGTCGTTCGACACGGCCACGATCACGAAGATGTGCCAGTCGGTCAAGACGGACATCCCCTTCGTGGGATCGATCTACCTCCGTCTCGAGGCCGGCAACGACCCGAAGAACCCGGTCGAGGCCGAGAACCTCTACATCGACGTCGCGCAGCTGGACGCCGATGCGAAGTTCAAGAACATCGACATCGGTGTCGCGGTCAAGGACAAGACGCGGGGGCCCGTCAACAAGGACGGAGCCACCACGCTGCCGGGCGGCTTCGCCCAGCAGGCGGAGGAGGCCGACCTCTACGGCGTCGAGCAGACGGCGTGGGCGACCTCGGCCGGCACGTTCAAGCTGAGCGGTCTGTCGATGCGTCTCGGCGCGGACCCCAAGATGGAGTGCTACTGACGGCTCCCGTCACCGGGGTGTATTCGGGGTAGCTGAACTGCCCTCGGGGGCGGGGAAGCCGTCGCTTCCCCGCCCCGCCGGCCCGGCCCGTCCGAGCGCCGGCACCCTCACCGACCCACATTTCCGGCTTCTTCACGCCCTACGGCCGAGCCGGTACGAACTTCCACCGGACCCAGGGAGCTGTTTTCCATGAGTGCCGAGACTCCGGACCAGAGCGCCGGGACATATGCCCGGTTGCGTCTGCGGTTCCGTGACTGGCGGGGCACCCGGCCGTTCTGGGCGGGACTGTTCACCCTGCTCGGCGGGGTGCCGATCGCCTACTTCCCCTACGCCACGCTCAAGTTGGGCACCATGTCGCTCGCGATGGCGACCACCGCGGGTGCCGGTTCACTGATCATCGGCGTGCTGCTCATCACGCTGGGCCTGACCATGTGGTTCCAGCACGCCACGCGCGTCTTCGCCGGTGTCGCGGCGATCCTCCTGGCGCTGGTGTCCCTGGTGGTCTCCAACATCGGCGGCTTCGTGGTCGGCTTCCTGCTGGCCATGCTCGGCGGTGCGCTCTCGCTCTCCTGGGTGCCCGGCGAGCCGGAGTCCGAGGACGCCGTCCGCCGGCACGCGGGCAAGGGCCCGGCCGACGACGACGGTGACGACGTCGCTCACGCCCCCGCTCCCGCGGCCACGGAGGGCGACCCCGCCCAGACCGACGACCCGCAGACTCCGCACGGCTCCGCCGACGGTTTCCGGGCCGAGGAGCCGAAGGGGGCGCACCATGTCGGCTGACGAGGTCCGGGGCGAAAGCTCTGCGGCCCCGCAACCGGCGAGGAGGGGGCCGCGCCACGCCGCCCCGAAGAAGCCCCTGTTCACCAGATTCCAGGTGCCGGCCGGACGCGCGATAGCCGTGGCGGCGATGCCCACCGCGATCCTCATGGGGATGGGCCTCACACCGAAGCTGGCCCTCGCCGACGACCGTCCCGTGCCGAAGAGCCTGACGGCCGAGGAGTACGAGGCCTGCGTCGAGCTCCTCAAGCAGGGTGACGAAGCCTCGCCGTCGCCGTCCGCCTCGGCGAGCGAGAGCGAGTCCGGCGAGCCGAGCCCGTCGGCTTCGGCGACCGGTTCCCCGCAGGCGCCGGAGACTCCGGACGACTCGGGTGACGGGGCCGCGGACGACAACGGGTCGGGCAACGGTTCTTCGTCGGATTCAGGTTCCGACGACGAGGCCGAGCCGGCGCCGTCCCCGTCCGCCTCCACGGACAAGGACCCCGAGCCGCAGGACGCGACCCCCGCGCCGGGCGGGTCCCAGGCCGGTGACGGCGGCGTGCTGGACGCCATCGGCGACACGATCACGGGCGTCGTCGACGGCATCACCGGGATCGGCAAGGGCGAGGAAAGCACGTCCGCTCCCACGCCGTCGCCGTCCGCTTCCTCGGGTGCCGAGGACGACACCTCCGGCGACACGGACGGCTCCGGCGACTCCGGTGAGGACACGGCCGGCCCGGGCAAGGACATCGACCCGCCCGGGGACGGTGCCGAGGAGCCCACCGACGCGGCGTCGGACGCGGCCGAGGAAGCCGAGGAGCCGGCGGACGAGGCCACCGCCTCGCCGACCCCCAGCCCCTCCGCGAGCGCCACCGTCGACCCGGACGACTGCCCGATCGCCACGGACGTCGAGGGCGGGATAGACAACGAGATCCTGCTGCCCGACGACCCCTGGTTCCTGGAAGCCAGTTCGCTGAAGCTCAAGGGCGCCGACTACCAGGGCATAGTGAAGGTCAAGACCGCGTCCGGCAACGTCAAGGAAGTCCTGAAGTACGTCATATCCGACGGCACGGACATCGGCGACCTGCACCAGACGGTGAAGGACAGGCAGTCGGGCAAGACGTACCACGTCCAGGCCGACAAGGGCTCCATGTCCACCATCACCGACGGGGACACGGTGATGTACACCGAGAAGATCTCCGGCAAGCTCCTGGGGCTGATCCCGCTCACGTTCAGCCCGGAGAGCCCGCCCCCGCTGAACATCCCGGAGATCTTCTTCACGGACGTGAAGGTCCAGCAGGCCGGCCAGTTCGGCGGAACCCTCTACGTGCCGGGCCTCTCGTCGTACATCACCGACTGAGCCGCCCGTCCCACGGACCCGTCCCGGGAGCCGCAGAAGGAACCGTGGCCCGGTGCCCCCGCCTCGCGGGGGCACCGGGCCACGGTTGTGCGTGCTCTCAGTCGTTCGCGCCGCCGAGGTGGTGCACCCGGACCATGTTCGTCGTGCCCGGGACGCCGGGGGGCGAGCCCGCCGTGATGATCACGACGTCGCCGGGGTTGAAGCGCTTGAGCTTCGCGATCTCCTGGTCGACCAGGTCGACCATCTCGTCGGTGCTGTTCACGAACGGCACCACGTGGGACTCCACGCCCCAGCTGAGCGACAGCTGGTTGCGGGTGGACTCGTCCGTCGTGTAGGCGATGATCGGCTGGCTCGCGCGGTAGCGGCTCAGACGGCGGGCCGTGTCACCGGACTTGGTGAAGGCCACCAGACCCTTGGCGCCGAGGAAGTCGGCGATCTCGGCGGCCGCACGGGCCACCGAACCACCCTGGGTGCGCGGCTTCTTGCCCGGCACGAGCGGCTGGAGGCCCTTGGAGAGCAGCTCCCCCTCGGCCGCCTGGACGATCTTCGACATCGTCTTGACGGTCTCGATCGGGTAGGCGCCGACGGAGGACTCCGCGGACAGCATGACCGCGTCCGCGCCGTCCAGGATCGCGTTGGCCACGTCGGAGGCCTCGGCGCGGGTCGGCCGGGAGTTGGTGATCATCGACTCCATCATCTGGGTCGCCACGATCACCGGCTTGGCGTTGCGCCGGCACAGCTCGATCAGGCGCTTCTGCACCATCGGGACCTTCTCGAGCGGGTACTCGACGGCCAGGTCGCCGCGGGCGACCATCACACCGTCGAACGCCATCACGACGTCCTCCATGTTGGCGACCGCCTGCGGCTTCTCCACCTTGGCGATGACCGGGACGCGCCGGCCCTCCTCGTCCATGATCTTGTGGACGTCGTTGATGTCCTTGGCGTCCCGGACGAAGGAGAGGGCGACCAGGTCGCAGCCCATGCGCAGCGCGAACCGGAGGTCCTCGACGTCCTTCTCGCTCAGCGCGGGCACGTTCACCGCCGCGCCGGGCAGGTTGATGCCCTTGTGGTCGGAGATGACACCGCCCTCGATGACGATCGTCCGCACCCGGGGGCCCTCGATGTCCAGCACCTTCAGCTCGACGTTGCCGTCGTTGATCAGGATCTGGTCGCCGCGTGAGACGTCGCCGGTCAGACCCTTGTACGTCGTGCCGCAGGCGCCCTTGTCACCGGGGACGTCCTCGGTGGTGATGACGAACTCGTCGCCGCGCACCAGCTCCACCGGGCCCTCGGCGAAGGTCTCGAGGCGGATCTTCGGGCCCTGGAGGTCGGCGAGGACACCGATGGCCCGGCCGGTCTCCTTGGCGGCGGCACGGACGCGGTCGTACCGCCCCTGGTGCTCGGCGTGCGTGCCGTGGCTGAAGTTGAAACGGGCAACGTTCATGCCCGCTTCGATCAGCGCGACAAGCTGCTCGTGGGAGTCGACCGCGGGGCCGAGAGTACAGACGATTTTCGAACGGCGCATGGGGCGATCCTATCGGTTTGTTTCGCTGCGGAATATTCCGGCTGGCGGAAAATACAAAAGGGCGGGATACCGCTCAGGTGAGGACCTTGGAACGCCCTGTGGCAGTCCTCAGGACGCCTTTACCAACGCGTACGTCTGTGTCGCGATCTCCAGTTCCTCGTCGGTCGGCACCACGGCCACCGCCACACGCGCGTACCCGGGCGAGATCAGCCGCGGAGCGTCGCCGCGTACGGCGTTGAGCTCGTCGTCCACCACCAGGCCCAGCTCCTCCAGGCCCGCCACGGCGGCCTCCCGCACCTGCGCCGCGTTCTCACCGACCCCGGCGGTGAACGCCACGGCGTCCACCCGTCCGAGCACCGCGTAATAGGCGCCGATGTACTTCTTCAGGCGGTGAATGTAGATCTCGAAGGCGAGTCGCGCCTCTTCGTCACCCTCGTCGATCCGGCGGCGGATCTCTCGCATGTCGTTGTCACCGCACAGGCCGATCAGTCCGCTCTTCTTGTTGAGAAGAGTGTCGATCTCGTCGGCGGACATTCCGCCAACACGCATCAAATGGAAGATGACGGCCGGGTCCATGTCACCGGAACGCGTACCCATCACCAGTCCCTCCAGAGGCGTCAGCCCCATGGAGGTCTCCACGCACCGCCCCCCGCGCACGGCGCTGGCGGAGGCCCCGTTGCCGAGGTGCAGCACGATCACGTTCACGTCCTCCGGCGCCTTGCCCAGCAGTTCTGCGGTGGCCCGGGAGACGTAGGCGTGCGAGGTGCCGTGGAAGCCGTACCGCCGGATCCGGTGCTCGTCGGCGGTCCGGACGTCGATCGCGTAGCGCGCGGCCGACTCCGGCATCGTCGTGTGGAACGCGGTGTCGAAGACGGCGACCTGGGGCAGGTCCGGGCGCAGGGCGCGGGCCGTGCGGATGCCGGTGAGGTTGGCCGGGTTGTGCAGCGGGGCCACCGGGATCAGCCGCTCGACCTCCGCGAGCACGGCGTCGTCGATGACCGTCGGCTCGGTGAAGTGCTTGCCCCCGTGCACCACCCGGTGGCCGATCGCGGCCAGTTCGGGCGAGTCGAGGCCGAACCCGTCCTTGGCGAGCTCCGCGGCCACGGCCTTCAGAGCGGCCTCGTGGTCGGGCACCGGCGCCTCGAAGCCGCGGGTCTCGCCGGTGGTCACGAGCGTGTGCTTCAGCCGCGAGGTCTCCTCGCCGATCCGCTCGACGAGGCCCATCGCGAGCCGGCCGCCGTCGCGCATGTCGAGCAGCTGGTACTTCACCGACGAGGAGCCGGAGTTGAGGACGAGGACTCGGGAACTCACAGCCGGTCTGCCTTCTCGCTGGGGGACTGGGCCTGGATCGCCGTGATGGCGACGGTGTTGACGATGTCCTGGACGAGCGCGCCGCGGGACAGGTCGTTGACCGGCTTGCGCAGACCCTGGAGCACCGGGCCGACGGCGATCGCGCCGGCCGAGCGCTGCACGGCCTTGTAGGTGTTGTTGCCGGTGTTGAGGTCGGGGAAGATCAGCACGCTGGCCTGCCCGGCGACCTCGGAGTCCGGCAGCTTGGTGGCGGCGACGCTCGGCTCGACGGCGGCGTCGTACTGGATCGGCCCCTCGATCTTGAGGTCGGGCCGCCGCTGCCGCACCAGCTCGGTCGCCGCGCGCACCTTGTCGACGTCGGCGCCCGAGCCCGACGTGCCGGTGGAGTACGACAGCATCGCGATGCGCGGCTCCACGCCGAACTGGGCGGCGGTGGAAGCCGACTGGGCGGCGATGTCGGCGAGCTGCTCGGCGTCCGGGTCGGGGTTGACCGCGCAGTCGCCGTAGACGAGCACCTTGTCGGCGAGGCACATGAAGAAGACGGACGAGACGATCGAGGCGTCCGGCTTGGTCTTGATGATCTCGAACGCCGGACGGATGGTGGCGGCCGTGGAGTGCACGGACCCCGACACCATCCCGTCGGCGTGCCCCTCCTGCACCATCAGGGTGCCGAAGTAGTTGACGTCGGAGACGACGTCGTGGGCCAGCTCCACGGTCACGCCCCGGTGGGCGCGCAGGGCGGCGTACTTCTCGGCGAAGGTGTCGCGCAGTTCGCTGGTGGCGGGGTCGATCAGCCGGCACTCGCCGAGGTCGATGCCGAGGTCGGCGGCCTTCTTGCGGATCTGGTCGACGGGCCCGAGCAGGGTCAGGTCGCACACGTCCCGGCGCAGCAGCACCTCGGCGGCCCGCAGCACCCGCTCCTCGGTGCCCTCCGGCAGCACGACCCGCCGGCGCTCGGAGCGGGCCCGCTCCAGCAGCTTGTGCTCGAACATCATCGGCGTCACCCGGTCGCTGCTCGGCGCGCTCACCCGCTGGAGCAGGTCGCCGGTGTCGACGTAGCGCTCGAACAGACCGAGCGCGGTCTCCGCCTTGCGCGGGGCGGCCGCGTTGAGCTTGCCCTCCAGGGAGAACAGCTGCTCGGCGGTCGGGAAGCTGTTGCCGGACACCGAGAGCACCGGCGTTCCCGGGGCGAGGCGGGCGGCGAGGGTGAGGACGTCGTCGCTCGGCACCTCGTTCAGGGTGAGCAGGACGCCGGCTATCGGCGGGGTGCCGGCGCTGTGCGCGGCGAGCGAGCCGACGACCAGGTCGGCGCGGTCCCCCGGGGTGACGACCAGGCAGCCGGGGGTCAGGGCGGCCAGGAAGTTCGGCAGCATGGCCCCGCCGAAGACGAACCCGAGCGCGTCCCGTGCCAGCCCCGACTCGTCGCCGAGCAGCACCTTGGCGCCGAGGGTGTGGCCGATCTGCGCGACCGTGGGGGCGGACAGGGCGGGCTCGTCGGGCAGGACGTGACAGGGCACCGGCAGGCGGGTGCCGAGCCGCTCGGCGATCCGGTCGCGGTCCTCGCGGGCGACCCGGTTGGTGACCATGGCCAGGACGTCGCAGCCGAGCCCCTCGTAGGCCCGGTAGGCGTTGCGGGTCTCGGCCATCACGGACTCGGCGGTGTGCTTGCGGCCGCCCACCACGGGGATCACGGACGCGCCGAACTCGTTGGCGAGCCGGGCGTTGAGGGCCAGCTCGTCCGGGAACTGGGTGTCGGCGTAGTCGGTGCCGAGGACGAGGACGACGTCGTACTCCCGTGCCACCAGGTGGAAACGCTCGACGAGGGTGGAGACCAGTTCGTCCGTCCCGCGCTCGGCCTGCAGCGTGGAGGCCTCCTGGTAGTCCAGGCCGTAGACCGTGGCCGGGTCCTGCGACAGCCGGTAGCGGGCGCGCAGCAGTTCGAAGAGGCGGTCGGGCCCGTCGTGGACGAGGGGGCGGAAGACGCCCACCCGGTCGACCTGCCGGGTCAAAAGCTCCATGACCCCCAGTTCGACGACCTGGCGGCCGTCGCCGCGGTCGATGCCGGTCACGTACACGCTGCGCGTCACGCGTGCTCTCCGTTTCGTCTGGAGCGTTTCTTGTGGATCGCGGGTCATGGGGCCGGTCGGGTGAGGAATCCGAGGCTCACGGGTCCTCGGACCGTAAAAATCGCCCGCCGGGGCGAGCGGAACCCTCTTGACAATACCCCTCGACATAGATAAGGCGCCCGTCAAGGTGTCGCCGTACTCGGCGCTCGAGCGACGTGAAACAATCGGTAGAGGCTCACCGGTACCAGAAGCGAGCAGGAGACACAGCACGATGCGCATCGGAGTTCTCACCGCAGGCGGCGACTGCCCCGGCCTGAACGCCGTGATCCGGTCGGTCGTGCACCGAGCGGTCGCGCAGTACGACGACGAGGTGATCGGCTTCGAGGACGGCTACGCCGGTCTGCTCGACGGCCGCTACCGCGGCCTCGACCTCGACTCGGTCAGCGGCATCCTCGCCCGCGGCGGCACGATCCTCGGCTCCTCCCGGCTGGAGCGCGACCGGCTCCGCGAGGCCTGCGAGAACGCGTCCGACATGATCCACGAGTTCGGCATCGACGCGCTGATCCCGATCGGCGGCGAGGGCACCTTGACGGCCGCCCGCATGCTGTCCGACGCGGGACTGCCGGTCGTCGGCGTGCCGAAGACGATCGACAACGACATCTCGTCGACGGACCGGACGTTCGGCTTCGACACCGCGGTCGGCGTCGCCACCGAGGCGATGGACCGCCTGAAGACCACGGCCGAGTCCCACCAGCGGGTGATGGTCGTCGAGGTCATGGGCCGCCACGCCGGCTGGATCGCGCTGGAGTCCGGTATGGCCGCCGGCGCGCACGGCATCTGCCTGCCCGAGCGCCCCTTCGACCCCGCCGACCTGGTGAAGATGGTCGAGGAGCGGTTCGCGCGCGGCAAGAAGTTCGCCGTCATCTGTGTCGCCGAGGGTGCGCACCCCACCGAGGGCAGCATGGACTACGGCAAGGGCGACATCGACATGTACGGCCACGAGCGCTTCCAGGGCATCGGCACGGCACTGGCCTACGAACTGGAGCGCCGCCTCGGCAAGGAGGCCAAGCCGGTCATCCTCGGCCACGTCCAGCGCGGCGGCACCCCGACGACGTACGACCGGGTGCTCGCCACGCGCTTCGGCTGGCACGCGGTGGAGGCGGCGCATCAGGGTCAGTTCGGCCGCATGACCGCGCTGCGGGGCACGGACGTCGTGATGGTGCCGCTGGCCGAGGCGGTCACCGAACTGAAGACGGTGCCGAAGGACCGGATGGACGAGGCCGAGTCGGTGTTCTAGTGCCGCGTCGGTCAAGGTCTGCCCGTGAGGAGCGGCGGCCGGTGCGGCGCGAGGGCGTGCAGGGCGTCGCGACGGGGTGACCCTCGGCCGACGCGGCACCAGGCCGGTTCAGTACCCCGGTGGCCTGCTCCGGTCGACGGCCGTCCAGAAGTGGTCGACGATCCGTTCGAGGAACGCGCGGCCGTTGTCGCCGGCCTCCTGGCCACCGCCGCCCCAGCTGAGGGTGGGGACCATCTGCCCCTGGTACTCGCGGTGCAGTTGCTGGAGCACGGCCTCCAGGGCGCCCCGGTCCAGGGGGACCGTCCTGCCCACCGGGCGGACGTACGCCTGCCAGCGGGTGGTCACGGCGCTGTGCAGCAGATCGGCGAGTCTGGCCTCACGGCCGGTGACGGCGACGAAGGCGGGCAGGTCGAGTTCGAGGATGTCGGCGAGGGCGGCGGACTGCCGCTCGTTGCCGCGCCAGGTGCCGCTCTCCTCCATCCGCTGGTACGCGGCGAGTTCGAGGCCCACACCGCGGGCGACGTCCTCCGGCGCGAGGCCGCGCGAGACGCGGTGCTCACGCAGGTCGCGGGGACGCCCGACGAGTTCGCCCGGTGAGCACCACAGCACGCCCGCGAGTGCGGTGAGTTCGGTGCCGCCGGGCTGGGTGACACCGCGTTCCCAGGCGATGACGAGGTCCGGGGTGACGTACGGCAGCCCGTACGAGGAGCGCATGCCGTAGGCCACGTGCTCGGGCCCCATGCCGAGCGCGGCACGGAGGCGGCGGGCGGCGGGGGCGTTGAACGGCGGGGCGGGCGGGGAGGGCTGGTTCGGTCCGGCCGGGGGTTGGCGCACGCAGCACAAGCTAGAGGTACGGCGGCGTCCTGACCACGGTCCGTCCGGCCGGGATCACGGATCGTAGGAATGTACGGTTACCTACTGTCACCGCCCACCGCTCGCTGCTTGCCGCTCACCCCGCCCCCTCGTCCTTCACCCCTTGACCGCCCCGCTCATCGCGAACCCGCCGCCCATCCGCCGTGACACCAGCACGTACAGCAGGATCACCGGGGTCGAGTAGATGATCGAGAAGGCGGCCAGCTGCCCGTAGACCACGGTCCCGCGGTTGCCGAAGAACTCGTTGATGCTGACCGCCGCCGGCATCTGGTCCGGTGTGAGCAGCAGCATGAACGGGACGAAGAAGTTCCCCCACATCATCACGAAGGAGAACACCGTCACGACCGCGACCCCGGGCCCCATCAACGGCAGCACGATCCGCAGCAGCGACTGGAACGAGGACGCCCCGTCGGTCCAGGCCGCCTCCTCCAGCTCCTTGGGCACGCCGTCCATGAAGTTCTTCATCAGCCAGATGGCGAAGGGGAGTTGGGAGGCGGCGAAGAAGAAGATCGTGCCTTCCATCGTGTCGATGAGGTTCACCTGCACGAACAGGGCGTACACCGGGACCATGATCGCCGTGATGGGCAGGCTCGTCGCGAAGAGGATCGCCAGCAGGAACGGGCGGTTGAGGCGGGAGCGGAAGCGGGACAGCGGGTAGGCGGCGAGGGCCGCGCAGGCCACGGTCAGCAGGGTGCCGCCGCCGCACAGGATCAGGCTGTTCAGGAGCGGGGTGAAGGTGATGTCCGGCGTCAGGACGGCGTCGAAGTTGTCCAGCGTGACGCCGTCCGGGACCTTCACCTGGAGGTCGGCGCCGGGATCCAGCGAGGACAGGACCACCCACAGCAGGGGGAGGGAGAACGCGGCGGCCACCACCAGGAGGCCGGCGTCCGCGGCCAGGCGGTGCGCGGTCCTGCGGGAGGAGGGGGTTCGGGACATGGTCAGACCTCCGTCCGCAGCAGGCGCAGATAGATCACCGAGAACAGCGAGCCCACCACCAGGAGCAGGAGGGCGACCGCCGTGCCGTAGCCGATCATGCTCTTCTGGAACGCCTCCTCGTACATGAACAGCGGCAGCGTCTGGCTCTTGCCGCCCGGACCACCCCGTGTCATCACCCAGATCAGGCCGAACACGGAGAGGGTCTGAAGGGTGATCAGCATGAGGTTCGTGCCGATGGAGCGGCGGATCATCGGGAGGGTGATGTGCCACAGGCGGCGCCGGCCGCCCGCGCCGTCGACCTCCGCGGCCTCCGTGACCTCCTTGGGGATCTCGCTCAGCGCCGCCGAGTACACCAGCATCGAGAACGCCGTGCCCCGCCATACGTTCGCGAACGACACCGCGAGGATCGGAAGGGTGAACAGCCAGTTCTGGGACGGGAGATGGAGCCAGTCCAGGATGGCGTTCAGGGTGCCCTCGCGGCGGAAGAAGGCGTAGAGCAGGAAGCCGGCGACGACCTCCGGCAGGACCCACGCCGTGATGACGATGCCGCCGGTGAGGGTGCGCAGCGGCTTGGACGCCCGCTGCATCAGCGCCGCCAGTCCGAGGCCCAGGGTGTTCTGGCCGATCAGCGCCGAGACGACCGTGAAGACCAGGGTCAGCCAGACCGCGTTCAGGAACGCCTTGTCCCCGAACGCCCGCTGGAAGTTCTCGAAGCCGACGAACGACTCCTGTGCCTGGCCCGTCAGCTGGAGGTCGGTGAACGCGATCCAGGCGCAATACGCGATCGGGCCGGCCAGGAACAGCACCAGCAGGACCACGGCGGGGGAGAGGGGCAGGGCCCGCAGGAGGGGGTGGGAGTGGCGGCGCCGCTTCGGCGAGGGGTCCGGGCCTGCCGGTCCCGGCCTCTTGGTGAGGCCGGGACCGGTGCCGGAGCCCGTGGCGGGGGCTGTCGTCATGAACTGCGGCTCACTTCTGGATCACCTGGTCGTCCGTCGCGGATCTCAGTTCCTCGTCGTACGCCTTCGCCGCCTCCTCGACCGACATGTCACCCGTCGTCACGCCCTCCATGGCCTCCTGGATCGCGGTGGAGACCTTCGGGTACGCCGGGAAGGCCGGCCGGTAGTGGGTGCTGGCGACCAGGTCGGTGAAGAACTTGATGCCGGGCTGGGCCTCGACGTACGCCGGGTCGGCGGCGACGTCCTCGCGGACCGCGATGCCCGAGTTGGCGATGTACCACTTCTGGGCGTTCGCCTTCGTCTGCATCGTCTTGATGAACTCGAACGCGAGGTCCGGGTTGCCGGCCTTGGCCGGGATCGACCAGGTCCAGCCGCCGGACATGCTCACCTTGCCGGGGGCCTGGCCGTTCTGGGTGGGCATCGCGGCGAGGCCCAGCTTGTCCGACCACTCGGGCCACTCGTGGCCGCTGCCCTCCAGCCAGTCCTGGGGGAGCCAGGAGCCGTCGAGGTTGATGCCGAGCTTGCCCTCGGGCAGGAACTCTCCGCGGACCCGGGTGCCGATGTTGGGGTCGAGGGCGTCGGAGACGTCCGGGCCGAGCTTCTCCTTGTAGACCGTCTCGACGAAGGTGAGGGCGTCCTTGAAGCCCTTGCCGCCGGCGATCCACTTCTTGGACTGCCCGTCGTAGAGGGGGTCCGAGGCTCCGTCGTTCGTGCCGTAGAGCAGCATCTGGAAGCCCTGCATGGTGGCGGCCTCACCGACGGGCTTGCCGGTGTAGACGTTCAGGGGGGTGACGCCGGGGACCTTTTGCTTGATGGTGCGGGCGGCCTCCAGGACGTCGTCCCAGGTCTTCGGCTGCCAGTCGGCGGGCAGACCGGCCTTGGCGAAGATGCCCTTGTCGAACCAGAGACCGCGGGTGTCCGTGCCGTCCGGGACGCCGTACGTCTTGCCGTCCTCGCCCTTGGCCGCGGCCTTCGCCGTGTCGATGAACTGGTTCCAGTCCGGCCACTTCGCGAGGTACGGGTCGAGGGGCTTGAGGTAGCCGCTGGTGATGTCCGAGTTGATGAGGAAGGTGTCCTCGTAGACCAGGTCGGGGGCGGTCTTCGGGGAGCGGAGCATCTGCTGGAGCTTGGTGTAGTACTCCGAGTCCGGGGCCTTGATCGGGACGAGTTCGACCTTCTTGCCGGGGTTGGCCTTCTCGAACTGCTCCTTGATGTCCGCGAGATAGGTGTCCATCACCTTCACGGAGTTGTCCGTGGACTGCTTGAAGGAGACCTTCACGGTGTCCGGATCGCTACTGGCTCCTCCGCCACAGGCCGTGAGGGTGCCCGCGGCGGCGAGCGTCAGGGCGAGGAGGGTGGGCAGGGAGACATGGGGACGCACGAGCATGACCTCCTGGGGCCTACGTCGTTGTGGCCTGGGGGTTGTTGCCCGGTGAACGTATGAGGAGTGGTCTGGTCAGGTCAATGAGTCTGCGGAGGATTGAGTGGTCCCGGTTTCACGGGCCGCTGACCCGCTTGCGGGCAAAGGCAGGTGAATCGGCCATGGTCCAACTCCCTTGCGGGGCCGCCGTGCTGCCGCCGCGCCGGCTAACGGCGTCGGTCCCGTACCCACTGGTAGACCAGCTCGGGTCTCCCCACCTGACCGTAGAGGGGGCGTCGCGCCGCCCGGCCCGCCTCCACCAGGTGCTCCAGGTAACGCCGCGCGGTGATACGGGAGATGCCCGCCGCGTCGGCCAGCGCCGCCGCGGTCAGACCCTCCTCCACGTCCCGCAGCGCCGCCGTCACCCGTTCCAGCGTCGGCGCGCTCAGTCCCTTCGGCAGTGCCGCCGGCGTCGGGGCCCGCAGGGTCGCCAGGGCGCGGTCGACCTCGTCCTGCCCGCTGGCCTCGCCCGCAGCGCCGCGGAACTCCGCGTACCGGACGAGACGGTCCCGGAGCGTCGCGAAGGTGAACGGTTTGAGGACGTACTGGACGACTCCCAGCGACACCCCCTCGCGCACCACCGCCAGGTCCCGGGCGGAGGTGACCGCTATCACGTCCGCGTGATGGCCCGCCGCCCGCAGCGACCGCGCGAGCTGGAGGCCGTGCACGTCCGGCAGGTGCAGATCGAGCAGGAGCAGATCGACCTTCGTCCGCTCCAGCGTCCGCCGTGCCTCCGCGCCCGTGTGCGCCTTCCCGACCGCGACGAACCCGGGGACGCGCCCCACGTACATCACATGCGCGTCCGCCGCCACGGGGTCGTCCTCGACGACCAGTACCCGGATCGGTTCCTCGTGGGTCATGCGTGGCCTCCGATGCCCGTACCGGCCGTGTCCGCGCCGGCACCGCCCGCCGGGGCCCGCGCCGACAGCGGCAACCGCACGTCGAACTCCGCCCCGCCGTCTCCGGCCCCGGCCACCGACAGCGTCCCGCCGTGCCGGTGCACCGCCTGCCGGACCAGGGCGAGGCCCAGCCCGCGCCCGCCGGGGCCCGACGGCTTGGTCGTGAAGCCCCGCTGGAAGACCCGCTCGGCGTGCTCGGGATCCACGCCGTCCCCGGTGTCCGCCACCCGCAGCACCAGTTCGCCGTCCGCCGTGTACGCCGTCACCGTCACCCGCGCCCGCACGCTGCCCTGCGCCGCGTCCACCGCGTTGTCGATCAGGTTGCCCAGGATCGTCACCAGGTCCCGGGCGGGCAGGGACGGCGGCAGCAGCCCGTCGTCCAGGCCGCTGTCCTGCGACACCACCAGCTCCACTCCCCGTTCGTTGGCCTGGGCCGTCTTGCCGAGCAGCAGCGCCGCCAGCACCGGCTCGCTGACCGCCGCGACGACCTGGTCGGTCAGGGCCTGGGCCAGTTCCAGTTCCGCCGTCGCGAAGTCGACGGCCTCCTCCGCGCGGCCCAGCTCGATCAGGGACACCACCGTGTGCAGACGGTTCGCGGCCTCGTGCGCCTGCGACCGGAGCGCCTGTGTGAAACCCCGCTCCGAGTCCAGCTCACCCATCAGCGACTGGAGTTCCGTCACGTCCCGCAGCGTCACGACCGTACCGCGCCGCTCACCGCCCGACACCGGCGACGTGTTGAGCACCAGCACCCGGTCCGCCGTCAGCTGCACCTCGTCCACCCGTGGCTCCGAGGACAGCAGCGCCCCCGTCAGCGGGGCCGGCAGACCCAGGTCGGCCACCGAGCGGCCCACCACGTCGCCGGGTACGCCGAGCAGCTCCCGCCCGCCGTCGTTGATCAGCGCCACCCGGAACTGGCCGTCGAGCATCAGCAGCCCCTCCCGCACGGCGTGCAGGGCGGCCTGGTGGTAGTCGTGCATCCGGCTCAGCTCGGTGGCGTTCAAGCCGTGGGTGTGGCGGCGCAGGCGGGCGTTGACGACGTACGTGCCGAGGCCGCCGAGCACGAGGGCGCCTCCCGCGGCACCGATCAGGGCGGTGAGCTGGCCCCGCACCCGCTCGGTGATCGCCTCCACCCGGATGCCGGCGCTGACCAGGCCCACGATGCGCTTGCCGTCGTGGACGGGGGTGACCGCCCGCACGGAGGCCCCCAGCGTGCCGGTGTAGGTCTCGGTGAAGGACTCGCCGCGCAGGGCGGGCTCGATGTGGCCAAGGAAGCGGCCCCCGATCTGCGCCGGATCGGGGTGGGTCCAGCGGATGCCGTCCGGGTCCATGATCGTGACGAAGTCGACGTCCGTGTCGCGCATGACGCGCAGGGCGTACGGCTGGAGCGGGGCCGTCGGGTCGGAGGTGCGGATCGCCTCGCGCACCGACGGGGAGTCCGCGATCGAGCGGGCGACGGCCATGGCCTGGCGGCCGGCCGCGTCCTCGGCCTGCCTGCGGTCGCTCACATAGGTGAACAGCGCGTAACCGGCGACGAGCACCGCGATCAGCACGGCCTGCATGGCGAACAGCTGGCCGGCCAGGCTGCGGGCTCTCGGGACCGGGATGCGCATGTCGTCAGTGTGCCTCTCCTGATAAGCGTGAACTAAATGAACGGAAGGGTGACCGCCCTCACAGCTCGGGAGATAGTCACGGCATTCCTCCGTCCGCGGGCACCGCCCCGGACGGTTCCCCCGGACGTGAGCCGCACGCCGGTGATGCCGATGACGTCGTCAAGGAGGGCAGTCGTGACCAGCGCAGCCGACACGGCACCTGCCACACCCCGCGCCAAGCGGGACCGCACCCACTATCTCTACATCGCGGTGATCGTCGCGGTCGCGCTCGGCATCGCCGTGGGCCTGGCCGCGCCGGGCTTCGCGGTCGAGCTGAAGCCCATAGGCACGGGCTTCGTGAACCTGATCAAGATGATGATCTCGCCGATCATCTTCTGCACGATCGTGCTGGGCATCGGCTCCGTACGGAAGGCCGCCAAGGTGGGCGCGGTCGGCGGTATCGCCCTCGCCTACTTCCTGGTCATGTCGCTGGTGGCGCTCGCCGTCGGCCTGCTCGTCGGCAACGTCCTCGACCCGGGCAGCGGCCTCGCCGTCACCGACGCCGTCCGCGAGAGCGGGCACGCGCAGGTGGACGCGGAGGCCAAGGACACCACCGAGTTCCTGCTCGGGATCATCCCGACCACCATCGTCTCGGCCTTCACCGAGGGCGAGGTGCTCCAGGCCCTGCTGATCGCGCTGCTCTCCGGCTTCGCGCTGCAGGCCATGGGCCCGGCCGGAGCGCCGGTCCTGCGCGGCATCGAGCACATCCAGCGCCTCGTCTTCCGCATCCTCGCGATGATCATGTGGATCGCCCCGATCGGTGCCTTCGGCGCCATCGCGGCCGTCACCGGCTCCGCCGGCATCGACGCGCTCAAGAGCCTCGCCGTGCTGATGCTCGGCTTCTACACCACCTGCATCCTGTTCGTCTTCCTGGTGCTCGGCGCGCTGCTGCGGATCGTCTCGGGACTGAACATCCTCACGTTCTTCAAGTACCTGGGCCGTGAGTTCCTGCTGATCCTGTCCACCTCCTCCTCCGAGTCGGCGCTGCCGCGGCTCATCGCGAAGATGGAGCACCTGGGCGTCAGCAAGCCCGTCGTCGGCATCACCGTCCCGACCGGTTACTCCTTCAACCTCGACGGCACCATGATCTACATGACCATGGCGTCCCTGTTCATCGCCGACGCCCTGGGTACGCCGATGGCCATCGGCGAGCAGATCTCGCTGCTGCTCTTCCTGCTGATCGCCTCCAAGGGCGCGGCCGGTGTGACGGGCGCGGGCATGGCCACCCTCGCGGGCGGCCTCCAGTCCCACAAGCCCGCCCTGGTGGACGGCGTCGGCCTCATCGTCGGCATCGACCGCTTCATGAGCGAGGCGCGCGCCCTGACCAACTTCGCGGGCAACGCCGTGGCCACCGTGCTGATCGGTACCTGGACCAAGGAGATCGACCGGGAGCGGGTGGACCAGGTGCTCGCGGGCCGGCTGCCGTTCGACGAGAAGACGCTGCTGGACGACGGCCACGGCGGCGCGGCCGACGACGCCGAGGTGCCGGAGCAGCGCGAAGACAAGGAAGGCGAGAAGGAACTGGCCAAGGCCTGACCCCTCGCTCCTTCCTCCCCGGGTGGAACACCCCCCGACGCCCGGGCGGCCGAGCATCTCCCCCGTCGCTCGGCCGCCCGGGACCTGAAGCCGCGGACGGGCTGTGAACCGGACAGGGCCTCGAGAAGAGTCCTGAGAACACGTAAAGAAATCCCCCGGGCAATTGCGCCCGGGGGATTTCTCTGCGTATATTCAATGATTCGTGACTTGAGGAAAAAAGGTCGCGAAAAAGTTCACTGAGCTCAGTATATCCGGGCGGGAGCGGAATTGTCAAACATGGATTCGTCAAACATCGGCTTTCCGGACGATGAAATGCGCCGCGAGCAGGAATTCATCGACGGGCTGTACCGGCGCGTCGACGTGCTGCGCGGCGACGCCGAGGCTTCCGTCACGGACGCCCTCGCGCAGGGCGACAAGCCGATGCAGGCCCGGCTGGAGCGGGACATCCTGGTCGCCGAGCGGTCAGGGCTGCTCGCCGCGCTGGACGCCGTGGACGGCTCGCTCTGCTTCGGCCGGATCGACCTGACCTCCGGCGCCGGTCACCACATCGGCCGGATCGGCCTGCGGGCCGGCGACGCCGAGCGCACACCGATCCTGATCGACTGGCGGGCCGAGGTCGCGCGCCCCTTCTACCTGGCGACCGGGCACACCACGATGGGTCTCGCCCGCCGCCGGCACATCTCCACCGACGGCCGGCGCGTCACCGCGCTGCACGACGAGTTCCTCGACGTGGGCGACGACACCCGGACCGGTCACGAGGACCCCAGCGGGGACGCGGTGCTGCTCGCCGCGCTGAACTCCGCGCGCACCGGCCGGATGGCCGACATCGTGCGGACCATCCAGGCCGAGCAGGACGAGATCATCCGGGCCCCGCACCGGGGCGTGCTGGTGGTGGAGGGCGGTCCCGGCACCGGCAAGACGGCGGTCGCCCTGCACCGGGCCGCCTACCTCCTCTACGAGCACCGGGAACTGCTCGCCAAGCGGGCCGTCCTGATCGTGGGCCCCAACCCCGCCTTCCTCGGCTACATCGGCGAGGTGCTGCCCTCGCTCGGCGAGACGGGCGTGCTGCTGGCCACGGTCGGCGAGCTCTTCCCGGGCGTGCGGGCGACGGCCGCCGACACCCCGGAGGCGGCGGCGGTCAAGGGCGGCGCCGCGATGGCCGACGTGCTCGCCGAGGTCGTACGCGACCGGCAGGCGCTGCCCGACCCGGTGATCGCCGTCGCGCACGACCGCGAGATCCTGATGCTCGACGACGGTCTCGTGGGCGTCGCCCGCGAGCGCACCCGGGCCGCCGGGCTGCCCCACAACGCGGCGCGCGAGCACTTCGAGGGGCACATCCTCAACACGCTCACCGAGCTGTACGCCGAGCGGGTCGGCACCGATCCGTACGACGGCACCAACCTGCTCGACCCGAGCGACATCACGCAGATCCGCGACGACATCGCCGAGAACCCGGAGGTCTGGTCCGCCATCGACCGGCTGTGGCCGGTGCTCACCCCGCAGCGGCTGGTCGCCGACTTCCTCGCCGCGCCCGAGGGGTACGTCGGGGACGCCGACGCCGCCGCGATCCGGCGGCCGGTGACGCGGGCGTGGACCGTGGCGGACGTACCGCTGCTCGACGAGGCGGCCGAACTGCTCGGCGAGGACGACCGTGTGGCGCTGGCGCGGGCGCAGCGCGAGCGGGAGCGTCAGGTGTCCTACGCGCAGGGCGTGCTCGACGTGTCGTACGCGTCCCGGACCTACGAGTTCGAGGACAAGGAGGACAGCGACCCGGACGGCTCGGAGGTGCTGTCCGCGCACGACATCATCGACGCCGAGCGGTTCGCCGAGCGGCACGAGCAGGACGACCACCGCAGTGCCGCGGAGCGCGCGGCGGCCGACCGCACCTGGGCGTTCGGGCACATCATCGTCGACGAGGCCCAGGAGCTGTCGCCGATGGCGTGGCGGCTGCTGATGCGGCGCAGTCCGACGCGGTCGATGACGCTGGTCGGCGATCCCGCGCAGACGGCGGAGGCGGCGGGGGTCGGGTCCTGGTCAAAGATCCTCGATCCCTACGTCGAGGACCGCTGGGAGCACACCCGCCTCGGCGTCAACTACCGCACGCCCGCCGAGATCATGGACCTCGCGGCGGCGGTCGTACGGGCGCAGGACCCGGACTTCGAACCGCCGAGTTCCGTACGGTCCACGGGGGAACGTCCGTGGGTCCGCGCGACCGGCGACCTGCCCGGCGCCGTCGCCGAGGCCGTCGCCGAACTCACCCCCGCCGAGGGCCGGCTGGCCGTCATCGCGCCGCGCGCGCTGCACCGGAGGCTCGCCGCGCGGCTGGACGGGGTGACGGCGGGCGCGGAGCCGGATCTGACGCGGACGGTCGTGCTGCTGGACCCGCGGCAGGCCAAGGGGCTGGAGTTCGACTCGGTGCTGGTGGTCGAGCCGGGCCGCTACGGGACGAGCGATCTGTACGTCGCCCTGACCCGCGCGACACAGCGGCTGGGGGTGCTGCACACGGGCGCGCTGCCGCGCGGTCTGACGCAGACGTCCCCGGCGTCCGCCTGAGGGACCCGGGGCTCCGCGCGCCGCCCGAGCCGGGAGGTGCGCGGAGCCGGACCCGGCTACGACGGCTGCAGCCAGACCGTCGCCAGCGGCGGCAGCGTCAGACGGACGCTCGCCGGCCGGCCGTGCCAGGGGAGGGCCTCCGGCTTCATCGGGTCGGGGTTCGTCACGTCGCTGCCGCCGTACCGCCCGGCGTCCGTGTTCAGGGATTCGTGCCAGGCCGGGATCTCGTCGGGGACGCCGATCCGGTAGTCGTGGCGGACCACCGGCGAGAAGTTGCTGATCGCCAGGAGCGGGGTGCCGTTGGCGTCGAGGCGCAGGAAGGCCAGGACGTTGTCGTCGGCGGCGTCACCGACGATCCACCCGAAGCCCTCGGGGTGGGTGTCGCGCTGCCAGAGGGCCGGCGTGTGCCGGTAGACCGCGTTGAGGTCGCGGATCAAGTCGCGCACGCCGCGGTGGTCGGCCTCGGCGCCGTAGTGCGGGTCGAGCAGCCACCAGTCGGGTCCGTGCGCCTCGGACCACTCCGCGCCCTGCGCGAACTCCTGCCCCATGAACAGGAGCTGCTTGCCCGGGTGGGCCCACATGAAGCCGAGGTACGCGCGGTGGTCGGCACGCTGCTGCCACCAGTCGCCCGGCATCTTCGACACCAGCGACCGCTTGCCGTGCACCACCTCGTCGTGGGAGATCGGCAGGACGTAGTTCTCGCTGTACGCGTACACCATCGAGAAGGTCATCTCGTGGTGGTGGTACTTGCGGTGGACCGGCTCCTTGCCCATGTACTCGAGGGAGTCGTGCATCCAGCCCATGTTCCACTTCAGCCCGAACCCCAGCCCGCCGAACCCGCTCGGTCCCTTGTGGTGCGTGGCCCGGGTGACGCCGTCCCACGCCGTGGACTCCTCGGCGATCGTGACGACCCCCGGCGCCCGGCGGTACACCGTGGCGTTCATCTCCTGGAGGAACGCCACCGCGTCCAGGTTCTCCCGGCCGCCGTGCTCGTTGGGGGTCCACTGCCCCGGCTCGCGCGAGTAGTCGAGGTAGAGCATCGAGGCCACGGCGTCCACGCGCAGCCCGTCGATGTGGAACTCCTCGCACCAGTACACCGCGTTGGCGACCAGGAAGTTGCGCACCTCCTTGCGGCCGAAGTCGAACTCCAGCGTCCCCCAGTCGGGATGGGCGGCCCGCAGCGGATCGGCGTGCTCGTACAGCGGGCGCCCGTCGAACTCCGCCAGTGCCCAGTCGTCCCGCGGGAAGTGCGCCGGCACCCAGTCCATGAGGACCCCGACACCCGCCCGGTGCAGGGCGTCGACCAGGTACCGGAAGTCGTCCGGGGTGCCGAGGCGGGCCGTCGGCGCGTAGAAGCCGGTGACCTGATAGCCCCAGGAGCCGCCGAAGGGGTGCTCCGCGACCGGCATCAGCTCGACATGGGTGAAGCCCAGCTCCTTGACGTAGGCAGGGAGTTGCTCGGCGAGCTGCCGGTAGGTCAGCCCGGGCCGCCAGGAGGCGAGATGCACCTCGTAGACGGAGAACGGCGCCTCGTGCGCGGGGACCTCCCCCCGCCGCTCCAGCCACCGCGCGTCGCCCCACTCGTAGTGCGAGGCGGTCACGATGGAGGAGGTGTCCGGCGGGGTCTGGGTGCGGCGGGCCATCGGGTCCGCGCGCAGCGTCTTCGAACCGTCGGGCCGGGTGATCTCGAACTTGTACAGCTCGCCCTCGCCGATGCCGGGCACGAAGAGCTCCCAGACACCGGTGCCGCCCAGGGAACGCATCGGGAAGCCGCTGCCCTCCCAGTAGTTGAAGCCGCCGGCCAGGCTCACACCGCGTGCGTTCGGCGCCCACACCGTGAAGCGGGTGCCGGTCACGCCCTGGTGGGTCATCGGCTCGGCGCCGAGCGCCCGCCAGAGCTGCTCGTGCCGGCCCTCGCCGATCAGATGCAGGTCGAGGTCGCCGAGGGTCGGCAGGAAGCGGTACGGGTCGTCGGTGTCCTGGACCGCGCGCTCGTACGCCACGCTGAGCCGGTACTCGGGGACCTCGGTGAGCGGCAGCAGCGCGGAGAAGAATCCGTCGCCGTCGTCGTGCAGCGCGTCCCTCCGGTCGCCGGTCACCACCGTGACGGACAGGGCGTAGGGGCGGAAGACGCGGAAGACCACGCCGCCGTCCGGTGCCGGGTGCGCGCCGAGCACGGAGTGCGGGTCGTGGTGGGCGCCGGTCAGCAGACGGCCGCGGTCGGCGCGGCCGAGGGCGGGGGAGACGGGGGTGCGCGCGGCCTTCACGGCGGCCTTCTTCTTCGGGGCGGCCGGGGCGGTGGACTTCGCGGCCGGGGCCTTCTTGGCCGCCGTCGTCCTCGCGGTCGGCGCCGGACTCCTGGCGGGAGCCGCCTTCTTCGCCGACGCGCTCCTGGCGGGAGCAGCCTTCCTCGCCGACGCGCTCCTCGCGGCAGCGGTGAGCCGCTCCGACGCCGTGGCCTTGCGCGCGGCGGCGGACTTCTTCGCGGGCGTCGTCGTGTCCGTCGTGGACTCGGCCGTCTTCGTCCTCGCCGTCGTCGTCCTCGCCGTGGCCTTCTTCGTGACGGCCTTCTTCTTCGCGGCCTTTTCCGTATCGGACTTCTCGGCGGACGTCTTCTTCGCCGCCGCCTTCTTGGCGGCAGCCTTCTTCGGGGTCGCCTTCCTCGCCGCCGCGCTCTTCGCCGGCGCCTTCGCCGGTGCGGGCGTCACCTCGGGCGCGGTCGCCTGTTTCGGCACGGCGGCCTTCTCCTGGTGGGCCGTGGTCTCCCCGGCCGTGGTGTTCGGGTCGGAACCGCTGGCGGAGGAGGTGGTACGGGGGGTCACGGGCGGAGCCTCCTGGGAGGGTCAGGTCGGTCGGTTCGAGGCGAGGCGCCGTATCGCCGACAGCGGCACGGGGAGCCAGTCGGGGCGATGCCGGGCCTCGTAGACGACCTCGTAAACGGCCTTGTCGGTCTCATGGGCACGCAGCAGCACCGGGTCGGTCCGTGGATCGCGCCCGGCGGCATCGGCGTACCCGGAGCAGTACGCGGCCCGGCAGCGGTCCGCCCAGCCCGGCACCGACGGCCGCACGGAGTGGGCGGCGTAGTCGAAGGACCGCAGCATCCCGGCGATGTCCCGGACGGCGGGCTGCGGCATCCGGCGCTCGGCGAGCGGCCTCGCCGGCTCGCCCTCGAAGTCGATCAGCGACCACCGGCCGGCCGGTGAACGCAGGCACTGCCCGAGGTGCAGATCGCCGTGGACGCGCTGCGCGGTCCATGTCCGGCCCTCGGCCGCGAGGTCGGCCAGCGCCTCGAAGGCGGAACGCAGCCCGGGTACGTACGGTCCGAGTGCGGGGACGGCCTGCGCGGCGAGGTCGAGGCGTCCCAGCATCCCGTCGGCCATCGCACGTAACTGGGCGTGGCCGAGGGTGACGGTCGGCAGGGCGCGGGCCAGGGCGGTGTGCACCTCCGCGGTGGCCCGGCCCAGGGCCCGCGCCTCGGCGCTGAAGTCCTCCCCCTTGGCCAGCTCGCGCAGAGCCAGTTCCCAGCCGTCGGCGGCGCCCTGGACGTACGGCTGGAGGACACCGAGGACGTACGACTGCCCGGACAGCTCGGCGTTCAGCCACGCGGTCGGCGCGGGGACCCGGGGGCAGCCCTCGCGGGCCAGCGCGAGCGGCAGTTCCAGATCGGGGTTGACGCCGGGCACGATACGGCGGAGCAGCTTCAGGATGAACGTATCCCCGTATATCACCGAGGAGTTGGACTGCTCGGCGGTGACCGCGCGGCTGACCAGGCCGGGCCGGATCTCCCGGCGCGGGTCGCGTTCGAAGCGCAGGTCGCCGATGCGGGCCCGGCTGCGGAGCGCCTCCAGGAGCACCTCGGCGGGCCGCGGGTCGTACAGGGCCTCGTAGACCGTGTGCCCGGCGAGCGGGCCCTCGGTGACATGGCCGATCAGCGCGGGTGCCAGTCGGGGCGGGAGCGCCTCGCGCACCCCTATCAGGAGCTGGTAGCAGTCGCCGGGCGCCGGGGTGGTCCCGGTGCCCTGTACCGGGGGGCGCGGCTGGTGGACCTGGACGAGCAGGTGGTGGAGGCCGAGCTTGCCGCCCAGGGGGAGCAACTCGGTGGCCGCCACCGGCGTGAACCCGGTGACCGGACGTCCTTTGCCGGCGAACCAGCGCTGCCGGGGCAGCCAGTCCCGCAGCAGTGGATCCAGTGACGCGAGGAGGCCGGGGCCGGCCGTGGCGGGGTGGGTGACGGCTTCCGACATGGCGTGCGTCCTTTCCCCTTCTCCGGGTCGCCCACAGGGGCGCTGTCAGCCGGTGTCGGCTCACGCGGGCGGACGGGGTGTTACTGATGCGTGCCCCGGGCGGGACGGGAGAAACCGCCCCGCCCCGGACCTTCTAGGCGGCGTCCTCGCGGAGCCGGAACCAGTAGAAGCCGTGCCCCGCGAGGGTGAGCAAGTACGGCAGTTCACCGATGGCGGGGAATCGCACCCCGCCGATCAGCTCGACCGGATGGCGTCCGTCGAAGGCGCGCAGGTCGAGTTCGGTCGGCTGGGGGAAGCGGGAGAAGTTGTGCACGCACAGCACGATGTCGTCGCCGTGCTCCCGCAGAAACGCCAGTACGGCCGGGTTGGAGGACGGGAGTTCGGTGTAGGAGCCGAGTCCGAAGGCGGGGTTCTGCTTGCGGATCTCGATCATGCGGCGGGTCCAGTGCAGCAGCGACGAGGGCGACGCCATGGCCGCCTCGACATTGGTGACCTGGTAGCCGTGGACCGGGTCCATGATGGCCGGAAGGAACAGCCGGCCCGGGTCGCAGGACGAGAAGCCGGCGTTGCGGTCGGGCGTCCACTGCATCGGGGTGCGCACCGCGTCCCGGTCGCCGAGCCAGATGTTGTCGCCCATGCCGATCTCGTCGCCGTAGTACAGGATCGGGCTGCCGGGGAGCGACATCAGCAGGGCGGTGAACAGCTCGATCTGGTTGCGGTCGTTGTCGAGCAGGGGGGCGAGTCGGCGGCGGATACCGATGTTGGCCCGCATCCGCGGGTCCTTGGCGTACTCCGCGTACATGTAGTCGCGCTCTTCGTCGGTGACCATCTCGAGCGTGAGCTCGTCGTGGTTGCGCAGGAAGATGCCCCACTGGCAACTGGACGGGATCGCCGGTGTCTTGGCCAGGATCTCCGAGACGGGGTAGCGCGACTCCCTGCGCACCGCCATGAAGATGCGCGGCATGACCGGGAAGTGGAACGCCATGTGGCACTCGTCGCCGCCGGAGGCGTAGTCGCCGAAGTAGTCGACGACGTCCTCCGGCCACTGGTTGGCCTCGGCCAGCAGCACCGTGTCCGGGTAGTGGGCGTCGATCTCCTTGCGGACCCGTTTCAGGAGCTCATGGGTTGCGGGAAGGTTTTCGCAGTTGGTGCCCTCCTCGGCGTAGAGGTAGGGCACGGCGTCCAGCCGGAAGCCGTCGATGCCGAGGTCCAGCCAGAACCGCAGCGCCGAGAGGATCTCCTCCTGGACGGCCGGGTTCTCGTAGTTGAGGTCGGGCTGGTGGGAGAAGAAGCGGTGGAAGAAGTACTGCTTGCGGACCGGGTCGAA
>NZ_JBSFCI010000022.1:0-142489 GCF_053593375.1 Streptomyces sp. NPDC002309
GACCGCTGCCGTGTCCGCGGATCCGACGGCCGCTCTCGGCCCTCGTGGCCGCGCCGCGCGCCGGGCGGGCGGAGGCAGCCGGGAGCTGGCCCTTGAGGGGACCCCATTCGTTGGGGTCCGGGACGCCCGGCGGCAGCATCTGGCGGCGCTTGGGCCCGCCGTGCTCGGACTCGCCCGGCTCCTTCGCGCCGGGCCAGGCCTTGGCGACGCGGGCGGCGAGGACGAAGTCCTTGCGGAGGGGGTGGCCCTCGAAGGTCTCCGGCAGCAGGAGGTGGTCCAGGGCGGGGTGGCCCTCGAAGCCGACGCCGAACATCTCGTGCGTCTCGCGCTCGTGCCAGCCCGCGCCCGCGTAGACCTCGACCGCGGAGGCGAGGACCGGGGCCTCATGGGGCACGGTGGTGCGCATCAGCAGCCGGCGCACCGGGTCGAGGGCGACCAGGTGGGCCGAGACGCGAAAGCCCGTGCCGGGTTCGTCGACGGCGCTCAGCCAGTCGAAGTAGGTGCAGCCCAGTTCGTCGCGGGCCGTACGCAGGGCCGTGATCCAGGAGGCGGGCGGTACGTCGACGGTCAGGAGCGCGTAGGACTCCTCGGCCGTGGCCTCCGTGCCGAAGAGCTCCTCGGCGGGGGCGGGCAGCCAGCCGACCGTGCCGTTCATCGGGCCTCCCCCGCGCCGCTGCCTTCCGTGGCCGGCGGGAGGACCAGGCCGCTGCGCAGGGCCGCCGCCGACGGACGTGCGGAACCGTACCGCTCCTCCAGCGACTCACGGGCGATCTTCTCCTGAAGCTTGAGGATGCCCTGGAGCAGCGCCTCGGGGCGGGGCGGACAGCCGGGGACGTAGACGTCGACGGGGATGATCTGGTCGACGCCCTTGGTGACGGAGTACGAGTCCCAGTACGGGCCGCCGCAGTTGGAGCAGGCGCCGAAGGAGATGACGTACTTCGGCTCGGGCATCTGTTCGTAGAGGCGCTTGATGGCGGGCGCCATCTTGTCGGTGACCGTGCCGGAGACGACCATCAGGTCCGCCTGGCGTGGACCGGGGGCGAACGGGATGACGCCGAGGCGGATGAAGTCGTGGCGGGCCATCGACGCTGCGATGAACTCGATCGCGCAGCAGGCGAGGCCGAAGTTGAAGACCCAGAGCGAGTAGCGGCGGCCCCAGTTCAGGACCACCTTCATCGGCTCGGGGGCGAGGCGGGCGAGGGCACCGAGGCGCTTCGGCTCAGAAAGCAGGACGGGCTCCGGAAGCAGGACCGGATCCTGAGCCGAGGCACGCTCCGGAACCGACACAGGCTCCGGAGCGGAGGCACGCTCCTGGGCCGAGGCACGCTCCGGAACCGAGACAGGCTCCGGAGACAGGCCGGGCTCCGTCACGGGGCCGGGCTGCCCCGCGCCCGCGGGCGGCACCGAGGGAGTCGTTTCTGGCGTCACGTCCATGCCAGGACACCCTTCTTGTAGGCGTAGAGCAGGCCAACGGCCAGGAAGCCCAGGAAGATGAACATCTCGACGAGGGTCGTGGCTCCGTAGCCGGGGGCGGCGAAGACCGTGGCCCACGGGAAGAGGAAGATCGAGTCGATCGCGAAGATCACGTAGAGGAACGCGTAGACGTAGTAGCGGACCTGGGTGTGGGCCCAGCCCTCGCCGACGGGGTCGACTCCGCACTCGTAGGTGAGGAGCTTCTCGGGGGTGGGCACGACCGGGCGCAGCAGCCGACCGGCGCCGAAGGCGATGGCCACGAAGAGCACGCCGACGGCGGCCAGCAGTCCGACGACCGAGTAGGACTGGAAGTAGTCCGCCGCGATGACGGCGGTCGGTTCGACGGTCGGTTCCCGCACGTCCGTCCCTCGCTCCCCTGGCCTCGACCTCATGACTGTTCGAGCGGCCTTCCGGCCTCGCGACGTCACGCCATCGTTCGACGATCTGTACGCAACGTGAGTCTAGGGCCTGTCAAAGAGGCCGTAAGCAGCCCATCACGCCTGGCGAGGCAGGGGTGGGGTTTTCCCCAGCGGAACGTGGCGGCGCACCTCATGGCGCAGGCGCGAACCGCCGGGCACCCTAGCCCATGTGACCGAACACTTCCCGTCCGCGAGCGCGGCGGCGGCCGACCAGGACACGGACCGTCTGCCGCCGGCCCGGTTCGCCTACGACAGGCACACCTGGAAGGAGATCGCGCATCTCCTGGCGAACCTGCCGACGGCCCTGCTGGGCTTCGTCTACGTCGTCACCGTGCTGTCCGTCGGCGCCTTCCTGACCGTCACGGTGATCGGCTTCCCGCTGCTCGCCCTGGGTCTGCTGGGCGCCCGGCAGCTCGGCAGGCTGGAGCGGGCGCGGGCGCGAAAGCTGCTCGGGGTGCGCGTGGACGAGCCGAGCCCGATCCCGCGCCGCAGTGCGGGCGGTTTCCTCCCCCGGCTGTGGATGGCGCTCAAGGACCCGGTGGGCTGGCGGACCGCCCTGTACGACTTCATCCGGCTGCCGTGGGGCATCCTCACCTTCACGCTCACGCTGACCTCGCTGTTCGTGCTGTGGCCGGTGCTGCCGTTCATCGCGCGGGGCCTGACCAACGCGGACCGGGCGATGGTGCGCGGCCTGCTGTCGCCCTCGGACGAGCTGGAGCGGCGGATCGCCGAGCTGGAGTCGGACCGGGGGACCGTGGTCGACACCGCCGCGGCGGATCTGCGGCGTATCGAGCGCGACCTGCACGACGGGGCGCAGGCCCGGCTGGTCAACCTGGCCATGGGCCTCGGTCTGGCCAAGGAGAAGCTGCTGGAGGACCCCGAGTACGCGGCGGCGATGGTCGACGAGGCGCACGGCGAGGTGAAGCTGGCCCTCCAGGAACTGCGGGACCTGGCGCGCGGCATCCATCCGGCGGTCCTCACCGACCGCGGCCTGGACGCCGCCCTCTCCTCGGTCGCCTCACGCTGCACGGTGCCGGTGAAGGTGACCGTGGACCTCGTGGAAAGGCCGGCGGAGGCCATCGAGGGCATCGCCTACTTCACCGTCTCGGAGCTGCTGCAGAACGTCAGCAAGCACAGCGCCGCGAAGTCCGCGTCCGTGGACGTGTGGCGCAGCGAGGAACGGCTCCTCATACAGGTCGCCGACGACGGCCGGGGCGGCGCCGGCTTCGACGGCGGCACGGGGATGCGCGGGCTCGCGGAGCGGCTGGGGGCCGTCGACGGGCTGTTCGTGGTCGACTCCCCGGCGGGCGGCCCCACGGTCATCACCGCGGAACTGCCCTGGCGGGACCGGCGGCACTGAGGACGCACCGGCAACGCCGACGACCGCTTCCGCCGACGGCGGACCCATGGCCCCCGGAGGTGGGACGGCGAACCGGTGAGCCTGACCGGCAGACCAACGGACCAACGAACCGGTGAGCCGGCGGACCGGTGGGCCGATGGGCCGATGGGCCGATGAACCGGCGGACCGACCGGTCCCCCTGAGGTAGGGAAAACCCCCCGCCCGAGATGCCGACGGCCTCCATGGTCCGCCGGTCCCGGGGCCAGCAGGCTGGGACCACGACAGACACAGCGGACCGAGCACACCGAGCAGAACGGGGACCAGGCCCATGGCCACGGAGTACAGGCACGGCTACGGACACCCGAGCGGGACGTCGGGCCTGGGCGCGGAGCGGAGCGCCGGACGACGGCCCCGGCTGCCGGCCGGGCTCCGGGCACCGTTCGAGGGCCGCACCTGGCGCGAGTTCGCCTATGTACTCCTCAGCCTGCCGATCAGCGTGCTGATGTTCACCTACGCGGTGACGATGGTCTCGCTCGGCGCGGGGCTGCTGGTGACGTTCCTCGGCATACCGGTACTGGCGGCGGGACTGGCCGGCTGCCGCGGCCTCGGCGCGCTGGAGCGGGCGCGGGCGCGCGGGCTGCTCCGGCTCGACGTCGCCGACCCGGAGCCGCTGCGGCCGCGCGGGCGCGGCCTGATGGGGTGGATGGGCGCGGTCCTCAAGAGCGGCACGTCCTGGCGCCATCTGCTGTACTCGGTGCTGCACCTCCCCTGGGCCGTCTTCTCCTTCGCCGTCGCCGTGAACTTCTGGGTGTACGGCTGGGCCCTGCTGACCTACCCCGTCTGGTACTGGGTCTTCCCGATGTACGGCGGCCAGGACGGGCTGCAGCTGTACGGCGACGAGACCCACCGCATCTACCTCGACAACCCGTTCGAGATCACGGTGACGGCGTTGGTGGGGCTGCTGTTCACGCTGGCCACGCCGTGGATCGTGCGGGCGCTGACGCTGGTGGACCGGCTGCTGGTGCACGGCCTGCTCGGGCCGTCGCGGCTGGCGACGCGGGTGGTGGAGCTGGAGTCGGACCGGGGGACCGTGGTCGACACCGCCGCGGCGGATCTGCGGCGAATCGAGCGCGACCTGCACGACGGGGCGCAGGCCCGGCTGGTGGCGCTGGCGATGGATCTGGGGCTGGCGAAGGAGAAGCTGGCCGAGGATCCGCAGGCGGCGGCGCGCATGGTGGACGACGCGCACGGCGAGGTGAAGACGGCCCTCCAGGAACTGCGGGACCTGGCGCGCGGCATCCATCCGGCGGTCCTCACCGACCGCGGCCTGGACGCCGCCCTCTCCTCGGTCGCCTCACGCTGCGCGGTCCCGGTGCGGGTGGACGTGGACCTGGCGTCGCGACCGGCGCCGGCGATCGAGGGGATCGCGTACTTCACGGTCTCCGAGCTGCTGCAGAACATCAGCAAGCACGCGCAGGCGTCCTCGGCGGCGGTGGACGTCTGGCGGTCGGAGAACCGGCTCATGCTGCAGGTGACGGACGACGGCGTGGGTGGGGCCGGCGCCGGCGGCGGTTCCGGACTGGCCGGGCTGGCGGAGCGGCTGGACGCGGTGGACGGCATCCTCGTGGTCGACTCCCCCGCGGGCGGCCCCACCCGTGTGACCGCGGAACTTCCCTGGCGCGGCTGAACCGCCGCCGACCGACCGACCGACGAGCAGACCCCCGCACCCACCCCGCCCCCTCGCAAAACCTGGAATGCTTGACGGGTCTTTGGGGCGAAGTCGAGCAACCGGGGGGCCGAGGATCGTGGAGGACAGGGTGCGGGTGGTCATCGCCGAGGATTCGGTGCTGCTCAGAGAGGGGTTGACCCGGCTCCTCACGGACCGCGGGCTCGACGTCGTCGCCGGTGTCGGTGACGCGGAGGCGTTGATCAAGACCATCACGGAACTCGACGCCGAGAGCAGGCTGCCCGACGTGGTGGTCGCCGACGTGCGGATGCCGCCGACGCACACGGACGAAGGCGTCCGGGCGGCGGTGCAGCTGCGCAAGGCGCATCCGGGACTCGGCGTGCTGGTGCTCTCACAGTACGTGGAGGAGCGCTACGCCACCGAACTGCTGGCCCATTCCAGCCGGGGCGTCGGGTATCTGCTGAAGGACCGCGTGGCCGAGGTGCGGGAGTTCGTGGACGCGGTGGTACGGGTGGCCGAAGGGGGCACGGCCCTCGACCCGGAGGTCGTGGCGCAACTGCTCGGGCGCAGCCGGAAGCAGGACGTGCTCGCGGGGCTCACGCCGAGGGAGCGGGAGGTCCTGGGGCTGATGGCCGAGGGCCGGACGAACTCGGCGATCGCCAGGCAACTGGTGGTGAGTGACGGCGCGGTCGAGAAGCACGTCAGCAACATCTTCCTCAAACTGGGGCTGTCCCCGAGCGAGGGGGACCACCGCCGGGTCCTCGCCGTGCTGACCTATCTGAACTCCTGAGACACGAACCCACTCCCGAGATCCGGTCCCACCCCTGAGGTACGACCCCACACCAGAGTCCGCACCCGCATCCGCACCGGACGGCGTCGGCGGAGGGAGTCACCCGTACGGCCTATTCGAACGGGCTGCGGGGAGCTACTCGGGCAGGTAATCATCATGCGAATGGCCGACGGCTGGCGAGCCGTCCAGTCGTAGGGTTGGTGCTGGGAGGACCCTGTGGGGTCGATCCCCGACAGCGCCTCGAAGGAGGTCCGGTTCAGTGACGAGCCAGGTCAGTAGCCCAGCGGAGCAGGCCGACGGAGCGGTCGTGGGAGAGCAGCGCAAAGCGGCCGGCGTCAAGGACGTCCGCCGTCTCGACCGAGTGATCATCAGGTTCGCGGGGGACTCGGGTGACGGTATGCAGCTCACCGGTGACCGTTTCACCTCGGAGACCGCGTCGTTCGGCAACGACCTGTCGACGTTGCCGAACTTCCCGGCCGAGATCCGGGCCCCTGCCGGGACCCTGCCGGGTGTCTCGTCGTTCCAGCTGCACTTCGCCGACCACGACATCCTCACCCCGGGCGACGCGCCCAACGTCCTCGTCGCGATGAACCCGGCCGCGCTGAAGGCCAACGTGGCCGATCTGCCGCGGGGTGCGGAGATCATCGTCAACACGGACGAGTTCACCAAACGGGCGATGCAGAAGGTCGGCTACGGGACGAATCCGCTGGAGGACGGTTCCCTCGACGGCTACCAGTTGCATCCCGTGCCGCTGACGACGCTGACGGTGGAGGCCCTGAAGGACTTCGACCTGTCGCGCAAGGAGGCCGAGCGCAGCAAGAACATGTTCGCGCTCGGTCTGCTGTCGTGGATGTACCACCGGCCGACGGAGGGCACGGAGAGGTTTCTGCAGTCCAAGTTCGCGAAGAAACCGGATATCGCGGCGGCGAACATCGCGGCGTTCCGGGCGGGCTGGAACTTCGGGGAGACCACGGAGGACTTCGCGGTCTCCTACGAGGTCGAGCCGGCGGCGAAGGCGTTCCCGGTGGGCACGTACCGCAACATCTCGGGGAATCTGGCGCTGGCCTACGGTCTGATCGCGGCGGGCAGGCAGGCGGATCTGCCGCTGTTCCTGGGCTCGTACCCGATCACGCCGGCCTCGGACATCCTGCACGAGCTGAGCCGGCACAAGAACTTCGGTGTGCGCACGTTCCAGGCCGAGGACGAGATCGCGGGCATCGGTGCGGCGCTGGGCGCGGCCTTCGGTGGCTCGCTGGCGGTGACGACGACATCCGGGCCGGGGGTGGCGCTCAAGAGCGAGACCATCGGCCTCGCGGTGTCGCTGGAACTGCCCCTGCTGGTGGTGGACATCCAGCGCGGTGGCCCCTCGACCGGTCTGCCGACCAAGACCGAGCAGGCCGACCTGCTGCAGGCGATGTACGGGCGCAACGGTGAGGCGCCGGTGCCGATCGTGGCGCCGCGGACCCCGGCGGACTGTTTCGGCGCGGCGCTGGAGGCGGCGCGGATCGCGCTGACGTACCGCACTCCGGTCTTCCTGCTGTCGGACGGGTATCTCGCCAACGGCTCGGAGCCGTGGCGTATCCCGGAGCTGGACGAGCTGCCGGATCTGGCGACGCAGTTCGCGCAGGGGCCGAACCACACCCTGGAGGACGGCAGCGAGGTCTTCTGGCCGTACAAGCGGGACCCCCGGACGCTCGCCCGTCCATGGGCGATCCCGGGCACACCGGGGCTGGAGCACCGGATCGGCGGCATCGAGAAGCAGGACGGCACCGGGAACATCTCCTACGACCCCGCCAACCACGATCTGATGGTCCGTACCCGGCAAGCCAAGATCGACGGCATCGACGTCCCCGACGTCGAGGTCGACGACCCCGCCGACGCGAAGGTCCTGGTACTGGGCTGGGGGTCGACCTACGGGCCGATCACAGCGGCGGTACGGCGGCTGCGCACGGCCGGGCTTCCCGTGGCGCAGGCGCATCTACGGCATGTGAATCCGCTCCCGCAGAATCTCGCGGACGTGCTGGCACGTTTCGACAAGGTGGTGATCCCCGAGATGAACCTCGGTCAGCTCGCCACGCTGGTCCGGGCGAGGTACCTGGTCGACGCCCAGTCCTACACCCAGGTCAACGGCATGCCGTTCAAGGCCGAACAGCTGGCAGCGGCGCTGAAGGAGGCCATCGATGGCTGAGACGTCCCAGGAAGGCACCGGCACGATCGAAGCGCTTTCCCTGGTGCCCAAGGCCGCGGGCAGACAGTCCATGAAGGACTTCAAGTCGGACCAGGAGGTCCGCTGGTGCCCCGGCTGCGGTGACTACGCGATCCTCGCCGCGGTCCAGGGCTTCATGCCGGAACTCGGCCTGGCGAAGGAGAACATCGTCTTCGTCTCCGGCATCGGCTGCTCCTCCCGCTTCCCGTACTACATGGACACCTACGGGATGCACTCCATCCACGGCCGCGCACCCGCCATCGCCACCGGCCTGGCCGCCTCCCGCCGTGACCTCTCCGTCTGGGTCGTCACCGGCGACGGCGACGCGCTGTCCATCGGCGGCAACCACCTCATCCACGCCCTGCGCCGCAACGTCAACCTCAAGATCCTGCTGTTCAACAACCGGATCTACGGTCTGACCAAGGGCCAGTACTCGCCCACCTCCGAGGTCGGCAAGATCACGAAGTCGACCCCGATGGGCTCGCTCGACGCCCCCTTCAACCCGGTCTCCCTCGCGCTGGGCGCGGAGGCGTCCTTCGTCGCCCGGACCGTGGACTCCGACCGCAAGCACCTCACCGAGGTGCTGCGCGCCGCGGCCGCCCACTCCGGCACCGCCCTGATCGAGATCTACCAGAACTGCAACATCTTCAACGACGGCGCCTTCGACGTGCTCAAGGACAGACAGCAGGCCGAGGAAGCGGTGATCCGCCTGGAGCACGGGCGCCCGATCCGCTTCGGCGCGGACGACACCCGCGGAGTGGTCCGGGACCAGCGGACCGGCGACCTCGAGGTCGTCACCGTCACTCCCGAGAACGAGGAGCGGATCCTCGTGCACGACGCCCACGCCGAGTCCCCGACCACGGCCTTCGCGCTCAGCAGGCTCGCCGACCCCGACACCCTGCACCACACCCCGATCGGCGTCTTCCGCGCCGTCGACCGTCCCGTCTACGACGCCCAGATGACCGACCAGCTCGACGCCGCCATCGAACAGAACGGCAAGGGTGACCTCGCCGCGCTGCTCGCCGGCGGCGACACCTGGACGGTCGTCGGCTGAACCCCGCGCGGTACGCGGCACCGGCCCGGGCTCAGGCCCGGGCCTCGTCGTATGCCGTCCGCGCCTGCTCCACGTCGCCCATCCGGTGTTCCGTCCACAGCGCCAGCGCCCGGACCTGCTCCGCGGCCTCGCGGCCGAGGACGGTGAGCGAGTAGTCGACGCGGGGCGGAATGACGGGCCGGGCGTCGCGATGGACGAACCCGTCGCGCTCCAGGGTCTGCAGTGTCTGGGTGAGCATCTTCTCGCTGACCTGCCGGATCTCACCGACCGCCCGGCGCAGTTCGCTGAACCGGTGCGGGCGTTCCAGGAGCCGGATCAGCACCAGCACCCCCCAGCGGCTGGTCACGTGCTCCAGCACCAGCCGGTACGGGCACATCGCCTCACCGTCGGGCTTCCCTGTCCTCTCCAGCTTCCCTGCACTCTCCGTCATATCGGTACCTTACTTCAAAGTGGGTACTTTCGAAGAGTTAGTGTCCCTCCTAGGGTGAGTGGCAACCCCCTGCCGCAAGCACTCCACGGAGGAGCCCCACCATGAGCATCGTCGTCACCGGAGCCACCGGACACCTCGGCCGTCACGTCGTCGAGCAGCTGCTGGAGAAGGTCCCCGCCGACGGGATCACCGCCGTCGCCCGTGACGCCGGGAAGGCCGCCGGCCTCGCGGAGCGCGGGGTGCGGATCGCACTCGCCGACTACAACGCGCCCGCGACCTTCGACGCCCTGTTCTCCCCCGGCGACAAGGTGCTGCTCATCTCCGGCAACGAGTTCGACAAGGACCGCGTGGCCCAGCACAAGGTCGTGATCGACGCCGCGGAGGCGGCCGGCGTGGCGCTGCTCGCGTACACGAGCGCCCCCGGCGGCCTGACGGCCGCGCTCGCCGACGACCACCGCGCCACCGAGCGGCTGGTACTGGCGTCGGGCCTGCCGTACGTGCTGCTGCGCAACGGCTGGTACCACGAGAACTACACCGAGAACCTCGCCCCGGTCCTGGAGCACGACGCGGTGGTCACGGCCGCCGGCGAGGGCCGCGTCGCCTCCGCCTCGCGCGCCGACTTCGCGGCCGCCGCCGTTGCGGTGCTGACCGGCGAGGGACACGAGAACACGACGTACGAGCTGAGCGGCGACGAGGCATGGGGCTTCGCGGAGTACGCGGCCGAGCTCAGCCGGCGGACCGGCCGGGAGATCGCCTACCAGCCGGTCCCGGTCGAGACCTACCGGCGCATCCTCACGGGCGCCGGGCTGCCCGAGCCGTTCGCCGAGATCCTCGCCGGGGTGGACGTGTCCATCGAGAAGGGCGAGCTGGCCGTGCGCACCGGGGACCTCTCCCGCCTGACCGGACGCCCGACCACCCCGCTCTCCGAGGCCGTCGCGGCGGCGCTCGAGGACTGATCCCGCCCCACCGCCCCCACCTGTCATGACCGTATGGCGATACGGCCATGACAGGCAGGGGTGGTCGGCGCTACCTTCGTGCGGTGGGCTGGAGCGCGAAGGAGAAGCCGGTGTCGGGGAAGTCGAGGGGCGAGGGCCGCATAGGTCTGCTGAACGGCGTCGCCGCCTACGGGATGTGGGGGCTCGTCCCCCTCTTCTGGCCGCTGCTGAAGCCCGCCGGCTCGGTGGAGATCCTCGCCCACCGGATGGTGTGGTCGCTGGCCTTCGTCGCCGTCGCGCTGCTCTGCGTACGGCGGTGGGGCTGGGCCGTCGAACTGCTGCGGCAGCCGCGCCGCCTCGCGCTCGTCACGGTCGCCGCGGCCGTCATCACCGTCAACTGGGGCGTCTACATCTGGGCCGTGAACAACGGCCAGGTCGTCGAGGCGTCCCTCGGCTACTTCATCAACCCGCTGGTCACCATCGCGATGGGCGTGCTGCTGCTGAAGGAACGCCTGCGGCCCGCGCAGTGGGCGGCGGTCGGCGTCGGCTTCGCGGCCGTGCTCGTCCTCACCCTCGGCACCGACGGGCCACCGTGGGTCTCGATCGTCCTCGCCCTCTCCTTCGCCACCTACGGCCTCGTCAAGAAGACGGTGAACCTCAGCGGCCTGGAGTCGCTGACCGCCGAGACCGCGATCCAGTTCCTGCCGGCGCTCGGCTATCTGCTGTGGCTGACGGGCCAGGGCGAGTCGACCTTCCACACCGAGGGCGTCGGGCACGCGGCACTGCTCGCCGCGACCGGTGTCGTGACCGCGCTCCCCCTGGTCTGCTTCGGCGCGGCCGCGATCCGCGTGCCCCTGACGACGCTGGGGCTGCTGCAGTACCTGGCCCCGGTGTTCCAGTTCCTGCTGGGCGTCCTCTACTTCCGCGAGTCCATGGCGCCCGAGCGCTGGGCCGGCTTCACCCTGGTCTGGCTGGCGCTGACGCTGCTCACCTGGGACGCGCTGCGCACCGCGCGCCGGGCGGCCCGCAGGCTGAAGGCCGAGAGGAGCGCGTCGGCCACCATGGCCGCGGCCACCACCGTCGAGAGCGGCACCATCGCGACCGGAACCGATGGCACCGTACGGAAGGCGGAGAGTGTGTCCTCCGGGCACGAGTCGGGCGTCGACGCCAGACCGTAGCCGACGCACGGCCCAGCCCGGCTCGGCTCAGCGACCGGGATCTCCGTGGAATGTACGACCAGTCAGCCGCCCGCAGACCGGATCGGTGCGGCCTGGGCGGCGCACGACGAACGCGGCTCACGAGGTCGTCGGGCCGGTGCAGGACCTCGTAGCGGGCCAGGGCGCCAGGGCCGCCGGTGGTCAGCGGTTCCAGACAGAGCGCGCCGGGGTCGAAGCAGCAGGGCCTGCCGTCCTACGAAATCAGCGTCGACCCGGGTGCGGCCGGCCGCGGAATCGGCGCTCCCCATGGACGCTCGGTCAATATGACCAATACAACTGGTTACATGACCGACAAGGCAACCGCACCTGTGCACTGGAAGCTCGTCATCGACGCCGCCGACCCCCACGCGCAGGCCGACTTCTGGGCCGCCGCGCTGGGCTACGAGGTCGAGGACAACAGCGCCCTGATCGAACGGCTGCTGCAGCTGGGTGCGCTCCCGGCCGCCGCCACCGTGGACTTCCACGGCCGCCCGGCCTTCCTGGACCTGATCGCGGTACGGCATCCCGACGATCCGTACGAGGCGGAGAGCGGCACCGGTCTGGGACGGCGGCTGCTCTTCCAGCGCGTACCCGAGCCCAAGTCCGGCAAGAACCGGCTCCACCTGGACCTGCATCCCGGCGAGGGCCGGAGGGCGGACGAAGTGGAGCGGCTGCGGGGCCTGGGCGCGAGCGCGGTGCGGGAGGTCAAGGAGGCCGGCGGCGCGTGGGTGGTGATGACCGACCCGGAGGGGAACGAATTCTGCGTGCACTAGGCCTGTCCCGCAGCGGACCTACGGCAGGCGGCGTGCGGCGGCCCTGCGGCAGGCGGCGGGGGCGCTCAGCCTCCGGGCCCCCTGCCCGCACGCGTGGCGAGACGGCCCATCCGGGCGTGGGCGGACTCCAGCTCCTCCAGGTCCTCGGCCGCGGGTCCGGGCTCTGCCGCCAACTCGGTCCACAGGTCGATCAGTTCGCGCCCGAGTTCCAGGCCGAGCTCCGGGTCGCGCACGGCCCGCCAGGCTGTGGCCGCGCTCTGCACGTTCCCGTAGGCACCCTCCGCGTCCCGCATTCGGCGGTAGGTGCGGGCGACGTCCAGGGAGAACCGGAAGGCGCGGACCGGTTCGGCGGCCAGGTAGGCGACGTACGCGGTGAGTTCGAACAGGCGGAGGAGTTCGGGGTGGTCGGGCGGGAGCGCGGCCGACGCGTCGGCCAGGGCCTGCTCCGCGACGGCCGCAGCGGTGCCTATCCGCCCTGCCTTCACGGCTTCGCCGATACGGGCGGTGGGCTCGGCCAGCAGGGCGGACGTCGGCAGCTGGGTCTCGTCCTCCGGCCCGAGGATGGCCTCGGCGACCGCGTCGAACCCGCGGGGCGGCGTGGGCTTCGGGTCGGGGTCCAGCCGGCGGCCGGCGGCCAGGTCCGGCGTGACGAGCGGTTCCGGGTGCGGCCGGGCGTCCATGACGGGCGGCGGCCCGAACTCGCCGAGCGGCTGGGGCTCCTGGATCGCCCGCAGCCGGAAGGTGGGCGTGGAGGTGGGCCCGGAAACCGGCGGAGTGCGCAGGGTCTGCGTGACGTCGTCCTGCGGCGGCTCGGCCGCGGGCCACACGGGCGTCTGCGGCGGCCGATGCGGCGAAGGGGCAGGCGCCTGCGGCGACCGCGGCAGCGCAGGAGCGGGGGCCTGCGGCGGAGCGGGGGCCTGCGAAGCAGCGGGAGCCTGCGAAGCAGCGGGGGCCCGCAGAGAACGGGGCGCCGACGGGATGGGCGCCTGCGGAGAAGGAGGAGCCACCGGAGAGGGGGGCTGCGCAGAACGAAGGGCAACAGGGGAAGGCGGCTGCGCAGAACGAGAGGCCACCGGGGTGGACGGCTGCACCGCTACGGCGTCCCCCGCCGCACTCGTCGGCACAGGATCCGCCGTGAAACAACTCGACCCGTCCGGGTGAACCCGAAGCGGTACGACAAATCCGATCCGCTCGTCGCGCACGGTGGCGAGGACGGGCCGTCCGGTGGCGAGGGCGATGCGGTGGAGGTGGTTCAGTACCGTCCGCTGGAGTTCCTCGCCGGGCACGGCGACGACCGGGACGCCGTCGACCGAGGCGGCGACAGGGCCCTCGGTGTCCGGTCCGGCCCCAGGAACCCGGACGTCGATCACCGCACCCGCCCCCTGGTCCTGGTGTTCCCGCTTCTTCTCGCTGCCTGGTCGAGACATCGGTTTCCTCACTCGCCGGCGTCCACACCTCGGCGGACCCTACCGTCGAGTCTCACCGATTTCGCCGCATACACGCGTCACCAGGGCGTCACAGCCTCGTCCCAAGACCCGGCACGGTCGATCGAGTCGGCTGCCGACGTCCACCGCGCTCCTGGCCACTCGACGACATCGAGAGATCTGCGTGCGCTGTGCCTGGTCGCGTCCTGAAGGACGCCGGCGGTGCCTCCCGCACGACGACGTTCATCGCGCGGGAGACACCGCCGGCCCGCTTCCCGTACGAGGCCGCCCGGCGCTGACGGCCAAGCCCCCGGGGGCGGCCGTGCGCCCTCGGGGGCCAAGAGCCCGGACGGCATGCGCCGTGACGGCTACTTCGCGGAGTCGGCCGCCTTCACCAGCGTGTCCTTGGTGACCGCGCCGACATAGACCTTGCCGTCGTCCGTGATCAGTGCGTTGACCAGGCGGGTCTTGAAGACCATGCCCGAGCCGAACTCGCCCTTCACCTCGTCGCCCAGGGAGCCCAGGAAGCCACCCGCGGCACCCAGCTCACCCATGTCACCGGGCCCCGCGCCGGAGGCAGCGCCCTCGGCCCCGGAGTCGAGGACGGCGACGGAGGTCCAGCCCTCGCCGATGACGTTCAGCCCCTCGAGGCCCTTGGCGAGCTCCTCCTCCTCGGGCCGCTGCGCGGAGTGCTCGGGCGCCTCCACGCTGCCCTCCTCGGTCACCTTCGCGCCCTTGGGCGGGCTGAAGTCGAAGGTCGACGCGGCGGGCTTGGCGAAGCTGACCTGTGTGAAGCCCGCGTCCACCACTGCGGCGCCGCCGCTCGCCGGGGTCAGCGTGAACTTCAGCGGCATCCCGGTTTTCGCGTCCACCGCCACGCTGATCGCGCCGACCGTGGAACCGGACTGCTTCGGCTCGATGCGCAGTTTGTAGGCGTCACGGCCGGCCACCTGGGCGGTGCCGTCGACGGTCACGGACGTGGTGTCGTCGACCGCCTTCAGCGCCTCCTCCGTCAGCCCCTTGGGCGTGGCCGGGGTCTCTTCCGTCCGCTGCTCGGCGCCCTCGTCCGCGGTGCCGTGGAAGACCTCGTTGGACGCGCTGTCGTAGCCCCAGACGTCCTTGCCGTTGTGGATCAGGCTGTACTCGGCGGCGTTCTCCAGCAGCGACAGCTTCTGCCTGTCGGGACCGTCGGCGGCGACGCGCAGGGTGTGCGTGCCGGTGGCCAGCTCGGTCAGCTTCGCCGACGGGTCGGCGGAGGAGCCCTCGCCGCCGGACGGGGTCGCGCCGGACATCAGGTCACCCTCCAGGCCGCCCAGGTCGGGCAGTCCCAGATCGGTGCTGATCTTCACCGTGCCGGACAGCTGCTGCACGTCCGACGCCGCGATCTTCTCTATGAGTTCTTCCGCGGTGATCTTCGGCAGGTCGGGGCTGCCGGAGTCGGCCAGTGCGGGGACGAGCCCGATGGTGCCCGCCGCCAATCCCAGGACCGCCGCCGGGACGACGTACCGGGCGGCCTTGCGCCGCCGGGCCGCGCGCAGTTCGTCCGCGTCGGCCACGGCCGTGGTGTCGTCGGATTCGTACGGTGCCATGTGTGCCTTACCTCCGTCGTCGGCGGCGGCTGCCTCGTCGCGTCCTCGCAGGGGTCCCACCCCGAGCCGCCATTCTCACCCGGATCGGTGAGGAGTGGTGTGTTCCGTGTTCTCCATCTGACCAAATAGGGCGGCAAGATGCGTCAGACCCGGGAGCCAACTCCGCGTACTGCTGGGGTATGACACGAGACGACGACATCTCCCCCGACCCGTAGGGGTGCGACGGGGGGTCACACGTCGTACGGGGGCACGAGGGCCGGAGAACCGGGCCCTCGACAAGCGGTCGAGCGGACAACCGGACGCACGAAGGCCGGACGGCGGATCAGCCGAAGGGCGACCCGCCGAGCAGCGACTGGCCGAGTATCGACCGCCCGACCGACCGGCCGATCAGCCCGGCCCGTCCGCAGCAGCCGCCCCGCGGCGAGACGGGGCAGGGCGTGGGGCGTGGCGTGGCGGTGTGGGGCGGAACCGGTCGGGCCGCTATCCGGCCCGGTGCACCACGGCCTCGCACAGTTCCGTGAGCGCCGCCTTCGCGTCGCACTCGGGCAGCGGGGCGAGTGCCGCCCGCGCCTCCTCGGCGAACCGCACGGTGTCGCGCCGCGCCTGCTCCAGCGCCGGGTGTGCCCGCAGCGCGGCCAGTGCCTCCGCGTGCCGCGTGTCGTCGCTGAGGTCGGACGCGAGCAACTCGCACAGCGCGACGTCCTCGGCCAGCCCCAGCCGGGCGGCACGCTCGCGCAGACGCAGCACGGGCATCGTGGGGATGCCCTCCCGGAGGTCGGTGCCCGGCGTCTTGCCCGACTCGTGCGAGTCGGAGGCGATGTCCAGCACGTCGTCCGCGAGCTGGAAGGCGACGCCGAGGCGCTCCCCGTACTGGGTGAGCACGTCCACCACCGACTCGTCGGCCCCGGACATCAGTGCGCCGAACCGGCACGACACCGCCACCAGCGATCCCGTCTTGCCGGCGAGCACGTCGAGGTAGTGCTCGACCGGATCCCGCCCGTCCGACGGGCCCGCGGTCTCCAGGATCTGGCCGGTCACCAGCCGTTCGAACGCCTCGGCCTGCACCCGTACGGCCTCGGGCCCGAGGTCGGCCAGGATGTGCGAGGCACGGGCGAACAGAAAGTCACCGGTGAGGACGGCGACGGAGTTGCCCCAACGGACGTTCGCGCTCGGCACGCCGCGCCGCACGGCGGCCTCGTCCATCACGTCGTCGTGGTACAGCGTCGCCAGATGCGTGAGCTCCACGACGACGGCGGAAGGCACGATGCCGGGTGCGTACGGGTCACCGAACCGGGCCGCCAGCATCACCAGCAGGGGCCGGAACCGCTTCCCGCCCGCCCTCACCAGATGCTGCGCGGCCCCCGTGATGAACGGGACCTCGCTCTTGGTGGCTTCGAGCAGCCCTTCCTCGACAGCCGCCAATCCGGCCTGGACATCGGCTTCCAGAGCCTGGTCCCGCACGCTCAGCCCGAACGGCCCGACGACGGTCACGAGGGGTCTCCTGTCTGCTGGTGTCTACTGGCGATTACGCGGAATGTCGATAGGTCGCTGCCTTCACTCAAGTCAGCGTATCCGGTCACGTTTCGATCACCGAGGCCGCCCACCGCTACGTCTCAGGCGGTATTGGATCACGGCGGGTATTTTTCTAATCAGTTGATATGAGTGGGTATTTATCGACTCGGTCGGAGCAGCCGACCCCTGCCCCGCCCCGCCGCCGGCACCGGATGTGGACTCGGACCCGGCCCCGGGAGCATGCCGCCTTCCGGCGACGACCGCGCCCTCCCCGGCCGGCCCCGGGGCCCGCTCGGGCAGAACCCGCCCGTGACGACCTCCGGCCCGGCCCGGCACGCCACCGTCGGCCGTCACCTGGCCGGACGCACGGACACCACGGAGGTCGCACCCACGCCGCGGCCGATGCGCCGCGCCGATCCCTCGGCCGCCACAGCACTGATCGCCGACGCGGGGCTCATGGCCCTCGCCGACCCGGCAGCGTCGGCCGCCGCGCCCGGGCCGCGCCTCACAGCCGCGCCCGGGCCGCGCCTCACAACGGACACCGCCCACCGAAGCCGTCGCCGAGGTCACGCTCCTGCACATCCGCAACCCCTCCTCCACGAGACGGCCCACGAGGACCTCCGTATCCCGCTGCCCGACGGAACCCTGTCGTACGCGCGCGTACGGCGCCCGATCACCGACGAGCCCCACCGGCGCTCCCGGGGCACCCCCCGAACCGCCTGACCGACCCGACCGCACCCCGGCGTCGAGGCGGCGGGCGGCGGCGAGGCCCGCCTGCGAACGGGGACGCGGCGACCGGGCCCGCCGAGGATGCGCGGACGATCGTTACGACAACGACGCGCACCACGGGGGAGGTTCCGTCCTCACGCTGGAGATACGCGCACAGGCGGCGACCACGCCGGCTCACGTCCGCCGCCCGGCCGTTCCGCGCCACGTCCTCACCGCCCAGCGGGACATGCGCCGCGGCGCGCCACGAAGGGTGCGAGCCCACCCACCCCTCGCCCTTCGTGACGGGCGTCACTCACCCCTCCCGGGCGAGCCCGCGCCCGCCCGGGGTCCAGGACCCCGCGCACCAGGGGGAGTTTTTACCTGGAATTACCGAATACGACACTTTGCACTTGGCCTCGAAGCGGCCACCTCTCACACCCGAGGGACACACGCCCCACGAGCCGTCGATTGACTAGCACTTGGGCCTATTGCCCGATTTGCCACTCTTTCTGCAGGCGCGTGAGTTGGCTCACTCGCCCCCCTTCACGAGCCCCTCGCATCAACGGCGCGATCCACCGTTGCACATGGCCGAGTTGACGCTTTTCGACCGCAAAGGATCAAGGGTGACAAAAGGTCAGGAGGAAGATCAAATGCCGCAATGCCAGAAACGACCACTTGTTTCGGACATGTGCTCTCGCATACGTTCCGGGCCAGTCGGGCGGAACGCCGAATCCTGCCGCCGCCCGCGCCACCCATGACGGACTCACTCACCGCACGGCAGGAGCGGGGGACCCAGGTAGGCCGCCGGACCGGATGCCGCACTCCACGGCACACCGGAACGGCTCGGGGTGAAGTCGCACTCGCAAGAGAGCGGCCGGGCCCTCCCCGCCCGAACCCGACAGCTCACCTCGCAGGCGCCGGAGAGGACAGTCCCCATGACTGCAAACGGTCAGATCAGTCGTACTCGTACTGCCCGCATCGTCCGCAAGCTCGCCGTCGCCGGTACCGGCGCCGCCGTCCTCGCCCTGCCGCTCATCGGCGCGACCACCGCTTCCGCGGCGACGCCCGCGGCCATGCCCACGTCCGTCAAGTACTACTCGAACAACCTCGACGGCTGGATCCGCCAGTCGCTCGACATCATGGCGCAGAACGGGATCCCCGGGTCCTACAACGGCATCCACCGCAACATCATCCGGGAGTCCTCCGGCAACCCGAACGCCATCAACAACTGGGACTCGAACGCCGCCAAGGGCACCCCGTCCAAGGGCCTGCTCCAGGTCATCGACCCCACCTTCAAGGCCTACCACGTGACCGGCACGGCGTACGACCCGTACGACCCGGTCGCCAACATCACCGCCGCCTGCAACTACGCGGCCGACCGCTACGGCTCCATCGACAACGTCTTCGGCCCGTACTGAGCCTCGGCCAGCAACCGTTCGAGGACGACGGCGATGCCGTCGTCCTCGTTCGAGAGCGTGACCTCGTCGGCCACCGCCTTGAGCTCCGGGTGGGCGTTGGCCATGGCGACTCCGTACGCGGCCCAGTCGAACATGGGGATGTCGTTCGGCATGTCCCCGAAAGCGATGGTCCCCTCCGGGCCGAGGCCCAGATGCCGGGCCGCCAGCGCCAGCCCCGTGGCCTTGGTGACGCCGCACGGCTGGAGCTCGACCGTCCCCGGCCCCGACATGGTGACGGTCGCGAGCGAGTCGACCACCGCCCGCGCCACCGCCGCCAACTCGTCGTCGGACAGGGTCGGATGGCGCAGCAGCACCTTGCTGATCGGCTCGCACCACAGGTCGTCGCGGCGATCGATCCGCACCGCGGGCAGTGTGGGGTGCGGCATCAGATAGCCCGGCTCGATGAGGGTGAGCCCGTCGACACCGTCCTGGTCGACGGCCGCGTACACCTGGCCGACCTCGGCCTCGATCTTGCCGAGCGCGGTCTCGGCCAGCTCCCGGTCCAGCGTGACGGACCACAGCAGAATGTCCGCGTCGGCGTCGTACAACTGCGCGCCCTGCCCGCACACCGCGAGCCCGCCGCCGCCCAGGACGTCCAGCAGCGGCCGTACGCGCGGCGCCGGCCGGCCGGTCACCACCAGATGCCGGGCCCCGGCCGCCGAGACCCGCGCGAGCGCGGCGAGAGAGCGGTCGGAGACCGTGTCGTCGCCGCGAAGCAGCGTTCCGTCCAGGTCAGTGGCGATGAGGGCGTAGTCGGTGCGCGCGTACTCGGTGTGCGCGGCATATGCGATGGGTGCGGCCATGATCAGAGAATACGGACACCGCACCCCCGCTGTTCATTCCCAACTACCGTCCCACTGTCCGCTTTTCACTCTCCCGTGGCGCCTGCCGGCTCCTTGATCGTGGTGTTGGCTCCCCGACGGCCCGGAAGAGGGTCCCGAAGCCCTTGAGGGGCAGGCAGGACGACGTTCGCCAGGTTCGTCATGTGCCGGCATGGTGCTGTCCCGTGTCGCCGGACAGGTTTCCGGAACCCCGGGGTGGTATGCATTTCTGGACATTCGGAATCTTCTACGCCTGTCGGACACTGCCCAACGGTGGTGCCGCAGCCGTAACGTGATCCACGACCGCATGGACCGCGCGTACGAAAGTGAGGCAGCACCCCATGCCCCCCTTCGATGTCCCCGAGGGCGACCCCTTCGGACCGCACAACCTTCCGTACGGCGTGTTCTCGCCCGCCGGGTCCGCCGAACGCACGGTGGGTGTCCGCCTCGGCGACCACGTCCTCGACGCCGGCGCGGCAGCACTGGCGCTCGGCTCCCCGTACGCCGAGCTGCTGGCCCGGCCGACCCTCAACCCGCTGCTCGCGGCAGGCCCCACGGCCTGGTCGGACGTCCGGCGCGCGCTGACCGCCTGGGTCACCGTGCCGTCCCACCGCGAGTCGCTCGCACCCCTGATGCACCCGCTGTCCTCGGTGACCCTGCACCTCCCCTTCGAGGTCGCGGACTATGTCGACTTCTACGCCTCCGAGAACCACGCGCGAAACGTCGGCCAGATCTTCCGTCCCGACGCGGCGGACTCCCTCACCCCCAACTGGAAACATCTGCCCATCGGTTACCACGGCCGCTCCGGCACGGTCGTCGTCTCCGGCACCGACGTCGTCCGTCCCTCCGGCCAGCGCAAGGCCCCGGCCGACGCCGAGCCTGTCTTCGGCGCTTCCGTGCGCCTCGACATCGAGGCCGAGGTCGGCTTCGTGGTCGGCGTCCCCTCGGCGATGGGCACACACGTGCCGCTGTCCGGCTTCCGCGACCACGTCTTCGGCCTGTGCCTCCTCAACGACTGGTCCGCCCGCGACATCCAGGCCTGGGAGTACGTCCCTCTCGGCCCGTTCCTCGGCAAGTCCTTCGCCACCTCGGTGTCGGCGTGGATCACCCCGCTGGACGCGCTGGACGAGGCACGGGTCGCTCCACCCGGGCGGACGCACCCCCTGCTGCCCTACCTGGACGACGCCGAGGAGGAGCCCGGCGGCTACGACCTCCGCATCTCCGTCGCCCTCAACGGCCACGTGATCGCGGAGCCGCCCTTCTCCACCATGTACTGGACGGCCGCCCAGCAGCTCGCCCACATGACCGTCAACGGCGCCTCCCTGCGCACCGGCGACCTGTACGGCTCGGGCACGGTCAGCGGTCCGGAGGAGGGCCAGCGCGGTTCGCTCCTGGAGCTGACCTGGAACGGCCGTGACACCCTCGAACTGCCCGTCGGCAAGCGGACGTTCCTGGAGGACGGCGACGTCGTGACGATGACGGCCTGGGCTCCGGGTCCGGGCGGCGTGCGCGTCGGGCTCGGCGAGGTCACGGGCCGCGTCGTGGCGGGGTGAGAATCGCGCGACGGTCGACGGCGAAGGAACGTCTTCGGCGCTGACCACGACCGCCCGTCACCGGCATACTGGCGGCGGGCGGGCGCGACGCGCGACGCGGGCCTGTGACGCTCACGGTGCGCGAGCCGCCCGCCCCGCACCGCCTCACGGGGCACACACCGACCCACCCCGAAGCCACACCGCATCACCCCCCACCACCGCCCCGAAGCCGCCCCCCTCCCGACCAGGATCCGGAGCCCGTGGCATGACCGTCTGCCTGCTCCTGCTGAGCGTCGTCGCCCTCGCGGCCGCCGTGCCGGTCCCCCGCGCGCTGGTGCGCGCCGCCTGGCCCGAACGGGAGCCCGTCGTCGGGCTGTGGGTGTGGCAGTGCCTGGTCGCCACCGTCCTGCTCTGCTGTCTGACCGCGCTGGTCCTGGGCGCGGCGGCCGTCTTCCAGACGGTGCGCGACCAGGTCTTCGCGCCCGCCCCGCCGCACGTCGCCGCCGCCTACGACCTGTCGGCGGCGCCGCCCTGGGCCGCCGCGCTGACGCTGCTGCTGGCCTGTGGCGCCGCGTGGACCGCGGCGATGCTGGTGCGCGAGCTGTGCGAGGCCCGGCGCCGCCGCGGCCAGGCTCGCGCACATCTGCGGGAACGCGCTCCCGACCTGCCCGCCGGCCTGCCCGCCGCCCGGGGGCCACTGCTCGTCCTGGAGGACGAGTACCCGGATGCCTGGTGGATGCCGGGCAGTCCGCCCCAGCTGATCGTCACGACCGGCGCGCTGCACCGTCTCACGGACCACCAGCTCGACGCCGTCCTCACCCACGAGCGCGGCCACGCCCGCGCCCGTCACGACTGGCTGCTGCACCTGTCCACCGCGCTCGCCACCGGCTTTCCGCGTGTCCCCCTCTTCGCCCACTTCTGCGACCAGACGCACCGCCTGGTCGAACTCTCCGCCGACGACACGGCCTCCCGACGCTGCGGCCACCTGACCACCGCGCTGGCCCTGATCGAACTCAACCAGCACCGGGGCGTCCTCTCCTGCGCCTCCAGCCACCGCCTGCTGGGCGAACGCGTCGACCGTCTCCTGGAGCCGCCCGCCCGGCTCGACCGCAGACACCGTGCCCTGACGACGACCGCGGCGGCTCTGGTGCCGCTGCTGCCCCTGCTGATCACGTTCGCTCCCGGACTGACGGCACTGTCCTAGCGGCACTCCTTTCCCGTGCCCTAGATCCAGTCCTCCGGCTCGGGCTCCGGCTCCGGCTCCGCGTCCGGCTCGGGCCAGTCGTGCGCGTCCTGATGCCCCGCGGGAGCCGGCGCCGTGCCGCTCGCCGCGCCGCTCGATCCGTCCAGGGACACGAGCACCTCCAGCACGCCCTCCCCGTACGTCACCAGCTTCTTCTCGCCGACTCCGCTGATGCCGCCGAGCTCGGCCACCGAACGGGGCCACGCCGTGGCGATCTCGCGCAGGGTGGCGTCATGGAAGATGACGTAGGCCGGGACGCCCTGCTCCCGCGCCTGCTCGGCGCGCCAGGCGCGCAGCGCCTCGAAGGCCGGCAGCAGCTCCTCGGGCAGCTCGGCCACCGCGGCCTTCGCCTTGCGTTCTCCGCGCCCGGAGGACGACGATCCCGCCCGCGAAGTCGGCGCCTTCTTCGGCTCCTTGCGCAGCGGCACCTCCCGCTCCCGCCGCAGCACCCCGCCGCTGGCCTCGGTCAGCGCGAGCGTGCCGTAGTCCCCCTCGACGGCGAGCAGTCCCTGGGCGAGCAACTGCCGGACCACACCCCGCCATTCGCCCTCGCCCAGCTCCTCGCCGATGCCGAACACCGAGAGCTGGTCGTGGTCGAACTGGATCACCTTGGCGGTGCGCTTGCCGAGCAGGATGTCGACGATCTGCACCGCGCCGAACTTCTGCCCCCGCTCCCGCTGCAGGCGCACCACCGTCGACAGGACCTTCTGTGCCGCGACGGTGCCGTCCCAGGTCTCGGGAGGGGTGAGACAGCTGTCGCAGTTGCCGCAGCCGGCCGCGTCCGGCTCCTGGCCGAAGTAGGCGAGCAGCTGGCCTCGGCGGCACTGCGCCGTCTCGCACAGCGCCAGCATCGCGTCCAGGTGCGCGGCCGCCCGCCGCCGGAACGCCTCGTCGCCCTCGCCGGACTGGATCAGCTTCCGCTGCTGGATGACGTCGTTGAGGCCGTACGCCATCCAGGCCGTGCTCGGCAGCCCGTCCCGCCCGGCACGGCCGGTCTCCTGGTAGTACCCCTCCACCGACTTCGGCAGGTCCAGATGGGCCACGAAGCGCACATCGGGCTTGTCGATGCCCATGCCGAAGGCGATCGTCGCCACGACGACCAGCCCGTCCTCCCGCAGGAACCGCGACTGATGTGCCGCTCGCGTACCCGCGTCCAGCCCCGCGTGATACGGCACGGCCTCGACGCCGTTCCTGGTGAGGAACTCGGCCGTCGACTCGACCGACTTCCGCGACAGGCAGTACACGATGCCCGCGTCGCCCGCGTGCTCCTCACTCAGGAAACCGAGCAGCTGCTTCTTGGGGTCCGCCTTCGGCACGATCCGGTACTGGATGTTGGGCCGGTCGAAGCTCGCCTCGAAGTGCCGGGCCGTCGGCATGTCCAGCCGCTGGGTGATCTCCCGGTGGGTGGCCCGCGTGGCGGTCGCCGTCAGGGCGATCCGCGGCACGTCGGGCCAGCGCTCGCCGAGCAGCGACAGCGCCAGGTAGTCGGGCCGGAAGTCGTGCCCCCACTGGGACACGCAGTGCGCCTCGTCGATCGCGAAGACGGAGATCTTCCCGCGCGACAGCAGGTCCAGCGTGGCGTCGAGCCGCAGCCGCTCCGGCGCCAGGTACAGCAGATCCAGCTCACCTGCGAGGAACTCGGCCTCCACCACCCGCCGCTCGTCGAAGTCCTGGGTGGAGTTGACGAACCCCGCCCGCACACCCAGCGCCCGCAGCGCGTCGACCTGGTCCTGCATCAGCGCGATGAGCGGCGACACGACGATGCCCGTACCGGGTCTGACCAGGGCCGGAATCTGGTAGCACAGCGACTTGCCGCCACCGGTCGGCATCAGCACGACGGCGTCGCCACCGGCCACCACATGCTCGATGACCGCCTCCTGCTCCCCACGGAAGGCCTCGTATCCGAACACCTTGCGCAGCGCGCCCAACGCCTCGCTCTCAGCCACCGCCGTCATGGCACCTACCCCGCCTGTCCCACCCATCGCCGTGCCCCCGTACGTCGCATCTCGACCACTGCGTCCACGATAGGCGCCCGGACCGACAGCCCCGAAGTTATCCACAGGCTTCCTCCGGCTCTCCTCTCGCACCGGTCGGACATGCGCCCGCCGTGATCGGCTTCAGGCACCTCGCACAACGGAACGGCCCTCCCCGGTCACCGAGGAGGGCCGCCATGGACGAGAGCCGTCAGCGCACGAAGACTCCCGCGTTCCCCGCCAGCTCCAGGAAGTACTGCGGCGCCACACCCAGTACCAGCGTGACCGCCACGCCCACCCCGATCGCCGTCACCGTCAGCGGCGACGGCACCGCGACCGTCGGGCCCTCCGGCTTCGGGTCGCTGAAGAACATGAGCACGATCACCCGGACGTAGAAGAACGCCGCGATCGCCGACGAGATCACGCCGATCACCACCAGCGGGGCCGCCCCGCCCTCCGCCGCCGCCTTGAACACGGCGAACTTCCCGGCGAACCCGGAGGTCAGCGGGATACCGGCGAAGGCAAGCAGGAAGATCGCGAACACCGCCGCCACCAAGGGCGACCTGCGTCCGAGCCCCGCCCACTTGGACAGGTGCGTCGCCTCACCGCCGGCATCGCGCACCAGCGTGACCACCGCGAACGCCCCGATCGTCACGAACGAGTACGCCAGCAGGTAGAAGAGCACGGAGGACACACCGTCCGGCGTCGTCGCGATGACACCCGCGAGGATGAATCCCGCGTGCGCGATCGACGAGTACGCCAGCAGTCGCTTGATGTCGGTCTGGGTGATCGCGACGATCGCGCCGCCCAGCATGGTGACGATCGCGACGCCCCACATCACCGGCCGCCAGTCCCAGCGCAGGCCGGGCAGCACGACGTACAGGATGCGCAGCAGCGCGCCGAACGCGGCCACCTTCGTCGCGGCGGCCATGAAGCCGGTCACCGGAGTCGGCGCGCCCTGGTACACGTCCGGCGTCCACATGTGGAACGGGACAGCGCCCACCTTGAACAGCAGCCCCATCACGATCAGCGCGGTGCCGAGCAGCAGCAGCACGTCGTTGCCCATGGTGCCGGCGAGGGCGGGGGTGATGTCGGTGAGGGTGCCGTCGACGACCTGCGCGATGGTGCCGTACGCCATCGAGCCGGAGTAGCCGTACAGCATCGCGATCCCGAACAGCGTGAACGCGGAGGCGAACGCGCCGAGCAGGAAGTACTTGACCGCGGCCTCCTGCGACATGAGCCGCTTGCGGCGGGCCAGCGCACACATCAGGTACAGCGGCAGGGAGAAGACCTCGAGCGCCACGAACAGTGTCAGCAGGTCGTTGGCCGCGGGGAAGAGCAGCATCCCGGAGACCGCGAAGAGCAGCAGCGGGAAGACCTCGGTGGTGGTGAAGCCCGCCTTGATCGCGGCCTTCTCGCTGTCGCTGCCGGGCACGGACGCCGCCTGCGCGGCGAAGGAGTCGACCCGGCTGCCGTGCACGGCGGGGTCGAGCCGCCGCTCGGCGAAGGTGAACAGGGCGACCAGCGCGGACAGCAGGATCGTGCCCTGCAGGAACAGGGCCGGTCCGTCGACCGCGACCGCGCCCATCGCCGCGATCTGCGCCTTCGTCGTGCCGTACCCGTCCGCCGCGAGGGCCACGGCCGCCGCGAAACCGGCGGCCAGACCCACGGCGGACACGAACATCTGCGTGTAGTAGCGGGCCTTGCGCGGGACGAACGCCTCGACCAGCACCCCGATGATCGCCGCGCCGAGCACGATCAGCATGGGCGACAGCTGGGCGTACTCGATCTTCGGGGCGTCGATCTTGGCGATCGGGTCCGCCGCGGTTGTCCACAGGCTGTGGACGGCTGTTGCGCTCACTTGGCCGCCTCCACCTCGGGCCGGGGGTCCTTCTTCTGTACGTCGGACATGGTGTGCTCCACCGCCGGGTTGACGATGTCCGTGAGGGGCTTCGGGTAGACACCCAGGAAGATCAGCAACGCGATCAGCGGGGCGACCACCACGAGCTCACGGACCCTGAGGTCCGGCATCGCGGAGACCTCCGGCTTCACCGGGCCCGTCATCGTCCGCTGGTAGAGGACGAGGGTGTAGAGCGCGGCGAGCACGATGCCGAAGGTGGCGATGATGCCGATCACCGGGTAGCGCGCGAACGTGCCCACCAGGACCAGGAATTCACTGACGAAGGGTGCGAGCCCGGGCAGCGACAGGGTCGCCAGGCCGCCGATCAGGAACGTGCCGGCGAGCACCGGGGCGACCTTCTGGACCCCGCCGTAGTCCGCGATGAGCCGCGAGCCGCGACGCGAGATCAGGAAGCCCGCCACCAGCATCAGCGCGGCCGTCGAGATGCCGTGGTTGACCATGTAGAGCGTCGCGCCGGACTGGCCCTGGCTGGTCATCGCGAAGATGCCCATGACGATGAACCCGAAGTGCGAGATCGACGCGTACGCGATCAGGCGCTTCATGTCCCGCTGGCCGACCGCGAGCAGCGCGCCGTACACGATGCTGATCAACGCCAGCACGAGGATCGCGGGCGTCGCCCACTTCGAGGCTTCCGGGAACAGCTGGAGGCAGAAGCGGAGCATCGCGAACGTGCCCACCTTGTCCACGACCGCCGTGATGAGCACGGCGACCGGGGTGGTGGACTCCTGCATGGCGTTGGGCAGCCAGGTGTGCAGCGGCCACAGGGGCGCCTTCACCGCGAAGGCGAAGAAGAAGCCGAGGAACAGCCAGCGTTCGGTGCTGGTCGACATCTCCAGCGAGCCGTTGGCCCGGGCCTCGGCGATCTCCGTGAGCGAGAAGTTCCCGGCGACCACGTAGAGGCCGATCACCGCGGCCAGCATGATCAGACCGCCGGCCAGGTTGTAGAGCAGGAACTTCACCGCGGCGTACGACCGCTGCGTGGACGCCACCTGCTCGCCGTGCTCGTGGGCGCGGTCCCCGAAGCCTCCGATGAGGAAGTACATCGGGATGAGCATGGCCTCGAAGAAGATGTAGAAGAGGAAGACGTCGGTGGCCTCGAAGGAGAGGATCACCATCGCCTCGACCGCCAGGATCAGCGCGAAGAAGCCCTGAGTGGGCCGCCACCGCTTGCTGCCGGTCTCCAGGGGGTCGGCGTCGTGCCAGCCCGCGAGGACGATGAACGGGATCAGCAGCGCCGTGAGCGCGATGAGCGCCACGGCGATTCCGTCGACGCCGAGTTCGTACCGGACACCGAACTCCGCGATCCAGGCGTGCGACTCGGTGAGCTGGTAGCGGTCGCCGCCCGGGTCGAAGCGGACCAGCACCGTGATGGCGAGGGCGAGCGTGGCCAGCGAGACGAGCAGCGCCAGCCACTTGGCGGCGGTGCGTCGCGCGGCCGGGACGGCGGCCGTGGCGATCGCCCCCAGCGCGGGGAGCGCCGCCGTCGCTGTCAGCAGAGGAAAGGACATCGGTATCAGACCGCCCTCATCAGCAGGGTCGCGGCGACGAGAACCGCCGCGCCGCCGAACATCGAGACCGCGTACGACCGCGCGAAGCCGCTCTGCAGCTTGCGCAGCCGCCCGGACAGGCCGCCGACCGAGGCCGCCGTGCCGTTGACGACTCCGTCGACCAGGGTGTGGTCGACGTACACCAGGGACCGGGTCAGGTGCTCGCCGCCACGGACCAGGACGACATGGTTGAAGTCGTCCTGGAGCAGATCGCGACGGGCGGCCCGGGTGAGCAGCGACCCGCGCGGGGCCACGACCGGGACCGGGCGGCGGCCGTACTGCGCGTAGGCGATCGCGACACCGATCACCATGACGGCCACCGTGGACAGCGTGACCGTCAGCGCGCTGACCGGCAGGTGCCCGTGGTCGTAGCCCGTGACCGGCTCGAGCCAGTGCACGAAGCGCTCCCCGATGCTGAAGAAGCCACCCGCGAAGACCGAACCGAAGGCCAGCACGATCATCGGGATCGTCATGGTCCTGGGCGACTCGTGCGGGTGCGGCTCGGCGTGCTCGCCGTGTGCCTGGGCGCCCGGCTCGGCCGTGGTGGCCGTGGCCGTGTGCCTCCAGCGCTCCTCACCGAAGAACGTCATCAGCATCACGCGCGTCATGTAGTACGCCGTGATGGCCGCGCCGAGCAGGGCGCAGGCGCCGAGGATCCAGCCCTCGGTGCCGCCCTTGGCGAACGCCGCCTCGATGATCTTGTCCTTGGAGAAGAAGCCGGACAGGCCGGGGAAGCCGATGATCGCCAGGTAGCCGAGGCCGAAGGTGACGAAGGTGATCGGCATGTACTTGCGCAGGCCGCCGTACTTGCGCATGTCGACCTCGTCGTTCATGCCGTGCATGACCGAACCGGCACCGAGGAAGAGCCCGGCCTTGAAGAAGCCGTGCGTCACCAGGTGCATGATCGCGAAGGCGTAGCCGATGGGGCCGAGGCCGGCGGCGAGGACCATGTAGCCGATCTGCGACATCGTCGAGCCGGCCAGCGCCTTCTTGATGTCGTCCTTGGCGCAACCGACGATCGCACCGAACAGGAGCGTGACCGCTCCGACGATCGCGACGACCAGCTGGGCGTCGGGCGCGCCGTTGAAGAGGGCGCCGGAGCGGACGATCAGGTACACGCCCGCCGTCACCATCGTCGCGGCGTGGATCAGGGCCGAGACCGGTGTCGGGCCCTCCATCGCGTCCCCGAGCCAGGACTGCAGCGGCACCTGGGCGGACTTGCCGCACGCGGCGAGCAGCAGCATCAGGCCGATCGCGGTGAGCATGCCCTCGGAGGCGTCACCGACGAGACCCGGCTCGCCGTGGCCGCCGAGCACCGGCCCGAACGCGAACGTGCCGAAGGTCGTGAACATCAGCATGATCGCGATCGACAGGCCGACGTCGCCGACGCGGTTGACCAGGAACGCCTTCTTCGCGGCGGTGGCGGCGCTCGGCTTGTGCTGCCAGAAGCCGATCAGCAGATAGGAGGCGAGACCGACGCCTTCCCAGCCGACGTACAGCAGGAGGTAGTTGTCGGCGAGGACGAGCAGCAGCATCGCCGCGAGGAACAGGTTCAGGTAGCCGAAGAAGCGGCGGCGCCGCTCGTCGTGCTCCATGTACCCGATCGAGTACAGGTGGATCAGCGAGCCGACGCCGCTGATCAGCAGGACGAACGTCATCGACAGCTGGTCGAGCTGGAAGGCGACGTCGGCCTGGAAGCCTTCGACGGGGATCCAGCTGAACAGGTGCTGTGTCAGCGTCCGTTCTTCCGCGCCCTTGCCCAGCATGCCGGCGAAGAGCACCGCGCCCAGGACGAAGGAGACGAACGCGAGGGCCGTGCCGATCCAGTGGCCGACGGCGTCGAGCCGCCGGCCGCCGCACAGCAGGACGGCCGCTCCGAGCAGGGGCGCCGCGATCAGCAGCGCAATCAGGTTCTCCACTGCAGCGACCCCTTAGAGCTTCATCAGGCTGGCGTCGTCGACCGAGGCCGAGTGGCGGGCGCGGAACAGCGACACGATGATCGCGAGACCGACCACGACCTCCGCCGCGGCGACGACCATCGTGAAGAACGCGATGATCTGGCCGTCGAGATTGCCGTGCATCCGGGAGAAGGCGACGAACGCGAGGTTGCAGGCGTTGAGCATCAGCTCGATGCACATGAACAGCACGATCGCGTTCCGCCGGATCAGCACGCCGGTCGCGCCGATCGTGAACAGCAGAGCGGCGAGGTAGAGGTAGTTGACGGGGTTCACTTCGACGCCTCCTCGGTCCGCTTGAACGTCGGCGGATCGATCTCGTCCCGCTCCAGCCGGTCCTGAGAGCGCTGTTCGAGAGCCCGCAGGTCGTCGAGCGCCTCGGTGGAGACGTCCCGGATCTGTCCGCGCTCGCGCAGCGTCCTGCTGACCGTGAGGTCGGACGGGGTGCCGTCGGGCAGCAGGCCCGCGATGTTCACCGCGTTGTGCCGCGCGTACACACCGGGCGCCGGCAGCGGCGGCAGGTGCTTGCCCTCGCGGACGCGCTCCTCGGCCAGCTCGCGCTGGGTCTTGGCGCGCTCGGTGCGCTCGCGGTGGGTGAGCACCATGGCGCCGACCGCGGCCGTGATCAGCAGGGCCCCGGTGAGTTCGAACGCGAAGACGTACTTGGTGAAGATGAGGGCGGCGAGGCCCTCCACGTTGCCCCCGGCGTTCGCCTGGCCGATGCCGTTGAACTCGGTCAGCGAGGCGTTGCCGATGCCCCCGACGAGCAGCGCACCGAAGCCCAGGCCGCAGAGCAGGGCCAGCCAGCGCTGGCCCTTGATGGTCTCCTTCAGGGAGTCCGCCGCCGTGACACCGACCAGCATCACCACGAACAGGAACAGCATCATGATCGCGCCGGTGTAGACGACGATCTGCACGATGCCCAGGAAGTAGGCGCCGTTGGCGAGGTAGAACACCGCCAGGACGATCATCGTGCCGGCCAGGCAGAGGGCGCTGTGCACGGCCTTCTTCATGAAGACGGTGCACAGGGCGCCGATCACCGCGACCGTGCCGAGGATCCAGAACTGGACGGCCTCGCCGGTGGAGGTGGTGTAGGCGGCGAGCTGCGCGGTCATCGTCCGACCACCTTCTCCGAGGCGGTTTCGCCGTCACCGGGGGCCGAGGCCGCGTCCTCGGGCTTCTCGCCCTCGGAGACGGCGACCTGAGGCACCGTACCGGGCGCGGCCTCCGTCACCAGGCCCCGGTAGTAGTCCTGCTCGTCCATCCCGGGGTAGATGGCGTGCGGCGAGTCGACCATGCCCTCTTCGAGGCCGGCCAGCAGCTGCTCCTTGGTGTAGATGAGGTTGGCGCGGCTGGAGTCGGCGAGCTCGAACTCGTTCGTCATCGTCAGCGCGCGCGTGGGGCACGCCTCGATGCACAGGCCGCACAGGATGCAGCGGGCGTAATTGATCTGGTACACCCGCCCGTACCGCTCACCCGGCGAGTAGCGCTCCTCCTCCGTGTTGTCCGCGCCCTCCACGTAGATGGCGTCGGCGGGGCAGGCCCAGGCGCACAGCTCGCAACCGACGCACTTCTCCAGGCCGTCCGGATGGCGGTTGAGCTGGTGCCGTCCGTGGAACCGTGGGGCCGTGGTCTTCTGCTGCTCCGGGTACTGCTCGGTCAGCCGCTTCTTGAACATGGCCTTGAAGGTCACGCCGAAGCCGGCCACGGGGTTCTGGAAACCGGGCTTGGTCTCCTTGGGTTCCTCAGCCATCGGACGCCTCCTTTCCATCCGTAGATCCACCCAGAGATCCGTCACTCTGAGTATCGGGCCCACCACTGACAATCAGCTCACGCTCACGGCTCGAGCGGCGCCTCGGCACCGGCGGCAGCTCCTGTCCGGGCAGCGGCGGCACCGGGAATCCACCGGCCATCGGGTCGAACGCGGGCTGCTCGGCGGGCGGTTGTGCCGACCTGGAGCGGTCGCGGAAGAAGTCCACGACGAACGAGAGCAGCAGCAGGGCGAGGACTCCGCCACCCACGTAGAGCGCGATGTCGGCGAAGGCGTAGTTCTCGTTGCGCAGCGTCCGCACGGTCGCGACCAGCATCAGCCAGACCACGGAGACCGGGATCAGGACCTTCCAGCCGAGCTTCATCAGCTGGTCGTAGCGGACGCGCGGGAGCGTGCCGCGCAGCCAGATGAAGAAGAACAGCAGCAGCTGCACCTTGACGACGAACCAGAGCATCGGCCACCAGCCGTGGTTGGCGCCCTCCCAGAAGGTGCTGATCGGCCACGGGGCCCGCCAGCCGCCCAGGAAGAGCGTCACGGACACGGCCGAGACGGTCACCATGTTGACGTACTCGGCGAGCATGAACATCGCGAACTTGATCGACGAGTACTCGGTGTTGAACCCGCCGACGAGGTCGCCCTCGGACTCCGGCATGTCGAACGGCGCGCGGTTGGTCTCGCCGATCATCGTCACGATGTAGATCACGAAGGAGACCGGCAGCAGGACCACGAACCAGCGGTCCGCCTGCGCCTCGACGATCGCCGACGTCGACATCGAGCCCGAGTAGAGGAACACCGACGCGAAGGCGGCGCCCATGGCGATCTCGTAGGAGATCATCTGCGCGCAGGAGCGCAGACCGCCGAGCAGCGGATACGTGGAACCGGAGCTCCACCCCGCGAGCACGATGCCGTAGATGCCGACCGAGGCCACCGCGAGGACGTACAGCATCGCGATCGGCAGGTCGGTCAGCTGCATCGTGGTGCGCTGCCCGAAGATCGAGATCTCGTTGCCGGCCGGACCGAACGGGATCACCGCGATCGCCATGAACGCCGGGATGGCCGCGATGATCGGCGCGAGGACGTAGACGACCTTGTCCGCGCGCTTGACGATGAGGTCTTCCTTGAGCATCAGCTTGATGCCGTCGGCGAGCGACTGGAGCATGCCCCAGGGGCCGTGCCGGTTGGGGCCGATGCGCAGCTGCATCCAGGCGACGACCTTGCGCTCCCAGACGATGGAGAACAGCACGGTCACCATCAGGAAGGCGAAGCAGAACACCGCCTTGATCGCGACCAGCCACCACGGGTCGCGGCCGAACATGGAGAGGTCTTCAGCGGCGACGAAGTACGGGCTCATGCCTCCACCTCCTCGGTGGCCTCACCGGCGGGCGTCGCCGGGCCGATGCGGACGAGCGAGCCGGGCAGCGCCCCGGTGTCGGAGGCGACGCCCCCGCCCGCGGAGTTCAGCGGCAGCCAGACCACCCGGTCCGGCATCTCGGTGACCTGGAGCGGCAGCCGGACCGTGCCGGCGGAGCCGGTCACGGCGAGCACATCGCCGTCCTTGACGCCCGCCTCGGCGGCCGTGGCGGACGACAAGCGCACGCGTGCGGCGTGCCGTGTCCCGGCCAGCGCCTCGTCGCCCTCCTGGAGCCGGCCCTGGTCGAGCAGCAGCCGGTGACCGGCCAGTACGGCCTCGCCGGCCGCGGGCCGAGGCAGCGCTCCCGCGGTCTCCACGGGATCGGTGGCCTGGGGCCCGCCCCAGGCACCGAGCCGGTCCAGCTCCGCGCGCGCGGTCCGCAGATCCGGCAGACCCAGGTGGACGTCCATGGCGTCGGCCAGCATCTGCAGCACGCGCGCGTCGGTGGGCGCGAGGCGGCGGCTCATCTGGTCGGGCTTGAGCGCGGCGTCGAAGGAGCGCACCCTGCCCTCCCAGTTGAGGAACGCGCCCGCCTTCTCGGCCACCGCGGCGACCGGCAGGACCACGTCGGCGAGCCGCGTGACCTCACTGGGCCGCAGTTCGAGCGAGACCAGGAAGCCGACCTCGCCGAGCGCCTCACGCGCGCGCGTGGGGTCCGGAAGGTCCGCGACCTCGACACCGGCCACCAGCAGCGCCTGGAGTTCGCCGCTCGCCGCGGCCTCGACGATCTGACCGGTGTCCCGGCCGTAGCGCATCGGGAGTTCGGCGACGCCCCACGCGCTCGCGACCTCGTCCCGCGCGCGCGGGTCGGTCGCCGGGCGTCCGCCCGGCAGCAGCGACGGCAGGGCACCCGCCTCGATCGCACCGCGTTCCCCGGCCCGCCGCGGAATCCACACCAGCCGCGCGCCGGTCGCGGACGCGGCCCGTACGGCGGCGGTGAGGCCACCGGCGACGCCGGCCAGCCGCTCACCCACGACGATCACGGCGCCCTCGGCGCGCAGCGCCTCGGCGGCCACCGCACCGTCGTCCTCCAGGCCGGCGCCGCCCGCGAGCGCGTCCAGCCACTCGGTCTCGGTGCCGGGGGCGGCCGGCAGCAGCGTGCCGCCCGCCTTCTCCAGGCCGCGCGTGCTGTGCGTGGCGAGCGAGAACACCTTCTGCCCGTGCTTGCGCCAGGCCTTGCGCAGCCGCAGGAAGACGCCGGGCGCCTCCTCCTCCGACTCGAACCCGGCCAGCAGGACGGCGGGCGCCTTCTCCAGGAGCGTGTACGTGACGCCCGTACCGTCGAGGTCGCGGCCGCGTCCGGCGACCCGCGCGGCGAGGAAGTCGGACTCCTCACCGCTGTGCACGCGCGCGCGGAAGTCGATGTCGTTGGTGTCGAGGGCCACCCGCGCGAACTTGCTGTACGCGTACGCGTCCTCGACGGTGAGCCGGCCACCGGTGAGCACGCCGGTGCGCCCGCGCGAGGCGAGCAGCCCCTGAGCGGCGATCTGCAGCGCCTCCGGCCAGGAGGCGGGCTCCAGCTCACCCTCGGCGTTGCGCAGCAGCGGTGTCTCCAGGCGGTCCTTCACCTGCGCGTAGCGGAACGCGAAGCGTCCCTTGTCGCACATCCACTCCTCGTTGACCTCGGGGTCGTTCGCCGCGAGGCGCCGCATGACCTTGCCGCGGCGGTGGTCGGTGCGGGTGGCGCAGCCGCCGGAGCAGTGCTCGCACACGCTCGGCGAGGAGACCAGGTCGAACGGGCGGGAGCGGAACCGGTACGCGGCCGAGGTCAGCGCGCCGACCGGGCAGATCTGGATCGTGTTGCCGGAGAAGTACGACTCGAAGGGGTCGCCCTCGCCGGTGCCCACCTGCTGCAGCGCGCCGCGTTCCAGCAGCTCGATCATCGGGTCGCCCGCGACCTGGTTGGAGAAGCGGGTGCAGCGCGCGCACAGCACGCACCGCTCACGGTCCAGCAGCACCTGCGTGGAGATCGGCACCGGCTTCGCGAAGGTGCGCTTGCGGCCCTCGAACCTCGACTCGGCGTTGCCGTGGGACATCGCCTGGTTCTGCAGCGGGCACTCACCGCCCTTGTCGCAGACCGGGCAGTCCAGCGGGTGGTTGATGAGCAGCAGCTCCATCACACCGTGCTGCGCCTTCTCGGCGACCGGCGAGGTCAGCTGGGTCTTGACCACCATCCCGTCGGTGCAGGTGATGGTGCAGGACGCCATCGGCTTGCGCTGGCCCTCGACGTCGACGATGCACTGGCGGCAGGCACCGACCGGGTCGAGGAGGGGATGGTCGCAGAACCGCGGGATCTCGATGCCGAGCTGTTCGGCGGCCCGGATGACCAGGGTGCCCTTGGGGACGCTGATCTCGGCGCCGTCGATCGTCAGCGTGACGAGGTCCTCCGGTGGTACGGCCGCCTCTCCCCCACCGGAGGGAGCGCTCGTGGTCACAGTCATGCGTTCACCTCCGTACGGTGGTCGGCCCAGGCCGTCGACCTGGCCGGGTCGAACGGGCAGCCACGGCCCGTGATGTGCTGCTCGTACTCGTCGCGGAAGTACTGGAGCGAGGAGTAGATCGGCGAGGCGGCGCCGTCGCCGAGGGCGCAGAAGGACTTGCCGTTGATGTTGTCGGCGATGTCGGCCAGCTTGTCGAGGTCGCTCATCGCGCCCTTGCCGGCCTCGATGTCCCGGAGCAACTGCACGAGCCAGTACGTTCCTTCACGGCAGGGCGTGCACTTGCCGCAGGACTCGTGGGCGTAGAACTCGGTCCAGCGGGTCACGGCGCGCACGACGCAGGTCGTCTCGTCGAAGCACTGCAGGGCCTTGGTGCCGAGCATGGAACCCGCGGCGCCCACCCCTTCGTAGTCGAGGGGGACGTCGAGGTGCTCGTCGGTGAGCAGCGGCGTCGAGGACCCGCCCGGCGTCCAGAACTTCAGCCGGTGGCCGGGCCGCATCCCGCCGCTCATGTCGAGGAGCTGGCGCAGGGTGATCCCGAGCGGCGCCTCGTACTGGCCGGGACTCGCGACGTGACCGCTGAGCGAGTAGAGCGTGAAGCCGGGCGACTTCTCGCTCCCCATCGACCTGAACCATTCCTTGCCGTTCTTCAGGATGGCGGGAACAGAGGCGATCGATTCGACGTTGTTCACCACAGTGGGGCACGCGTAGAGGCCCGCGACGGCAGGGAAGGGGGGACGGAGCCGCGGTTGGCCCCGGCGGCCTTCGAGCGAGTCGAGCAGCGCGGTTTCCTCACCGCAGATGTACGCGCCGGCGCCGGCGTGCACGGTGATGTCTAGGTCCATCCCGCTGCCCAGGATGTTCTCGCCGAGGTAGCCCGCCGCGTACGCCTCCGCGACGGCCGCGTGCAGTCGCCGCAGAACGGGGACGACCTCACCCCGCAGATAGATGAAGGCGTGCGACGACCTGATGGCGTAACACGCGATGATCATGCCCTCGATGAGGCTGTGCGGGTTCGCGAAGAGGAGCGGGATGTCCTTGCACGTCCCGGGTTCCGATTCGTCGGCGTTGACCACCAGATAGTGCGGCTTTCCATCCCCCTGGGGAATGAACTGCCACTTCATCCCGGTCGGGAATCCCGCGCCGCCGCGGCCGCGCAGCCCGGATTCCTTGACGTACGCGATGAGGTCGTCGGGCGTCATCGCGAGCGCCTTGCGGAGCCCCTCGTACCCGTCGTGCCTCCGGTAGACGTCCAGGGTCCAGGACCCCTCCTCGTCCCAGAAGGACGACAGCACGGGTGCCAGCAGCTTCTCGGGGCTGGTGTCCTTGAGCTCGGGTGCCAACGTCATCACTCCCCCTCCTCGGCGACAGGCCCTGCCGGGTGGGAGGGGTCGGACGCCGATGTCTTCTGCGGTGCGTCGTGCGAACCGAGGTGCTCCGCCGGTGACGGCTCGTGGACCGCCCCGTCGTGCGGCTCCTCGTGCGGACCGCCCTCCCGCGGATGGACCACGCGCGCGGGTGCGGCCTCTCCCCTGGCGAGGCGGAGGCCCACCAGCGACGCGGGTCCCGCTCCGCCCGTGGCCTCGACGGCGCCCTCCCGCTCGTCGGGGAAGCCCGCCAGGATCCGGGCGGTCTCCTTGAACGTGCACAGCGGCGCCCCGCGCGTCGGCTCGACCCGCTCTCCCGCGCGCAGGTCGTCCACCAGGCGCTTCGCGCTCTGCACGGTCTGGTTGTCGAAGAACTCCCAGTTGACCATCACGACCGGCGCGAAGTCGCAGGCCGCGTTGCACTCGATGTGCTCCAGCGTGACCTTGCCGTCGTCGGTGGTGCCGCCGTTGCCGAGGCCGAGGTGCTCCTGCAGCGCCTCGAAGATCGCGTCACCGCCCATCACCGCGCAGAGGGTGTTGGTGCACACACCCACCTGGTAGTCGCCGCTCGGCCTGCGCCGGTACATGGAGTAGAAGGTGGCGACGGCCGTGACCTCGGCCGTGGTCAGGCCGAGCACGTCCGCGCAGAACCGCATACCCGTGCGCGTGACATGGCCCTCCTCCGCCTGCACGAGGTGCAGCAGGGGCAGCAGCGCGGAGCGGGAGTCGGGGTAGCGGGCGATGACCTCGCGCGCGTCCCCCTCCAGCCGGGCCCGGACGTCGTCCGGGTAGTCGGGCGCGGGCAGTTCCGGCATGCCCAGGCTGACGCCCCGCTCCGAAGAAGAGGTGGTCACCGGTCGACGCCTCCCATCACGGGGTCGATGGACGCGACGGCGACGATGACGTCGGCCACCTGGCCGCCCTCGCACATCGCCGCCATGGCCTGCAGATTGGTGAAGGACGGGTCACGGAAGTGGACCCGGAAGGGACGGGTGCCGCCGTCGGACACGGCGTGCACCCCCAGCTCGCCCTTGGGCGACTCGACCGCCGTGTACGCCTGCCCCGGCGGGACGCGGAAGCCCTCGGTCACGAGCTTGAAGTGGTGGATCAGGGCCTCCATGGAGGTGCCCATGATCTTCTTGATGTGGTCCAGCGAATTGCCCAGTCCGTCCGGGCCCAGGGCGAGCTGGGCGGGCCAGGCGATCTTCTTGTCGCCGACCATGACCGGCCCGGGCTTCAGCCGGTCCAGGCACTGCTCGACGATCCTGAGCGACTGGCGCATCTCCTCCAGACGGATGAGGAAACGGCCGTAGGAGTCGCAGGTGTCGGCGGTCGGCACCTCGAAGTCGTACGTCTCGTAGCCGCAGTACGGCTGGGACTTGCGCAGGTCGTGCGGCAGTCCGGTGGCGCGCAGGATCGGGCCGGTGGCGCCGAGGGCCATGCAGCCGGCCAGGTCGAGATAGCCGATGTCCTGCATACGGGCCTTGAAGATGGGGTTCCCGGTGGCGAGCTTGTCGTACTCCGGGAGGTTCTTCTTCATCTTCTTCACGAACTCGCGGATCTGGTCCACCGCGCCGGGCGGCAGGTCCTGGGCGAGTCCGCCGGGGCGGATGTACGCGTGGTTCATCCGCAGGCCCGTGATGAGCTCGTAGATGTCGAGAATCATTTCACGATCGCGGAATCCGTAGATCATGATCGTGGTGGCGCCGAGCTCCATGCCGCCGGTGGCGATGCACACCAGATGCGAGGAGAGCCGGTTCAGCTCCATCAGGAGCACCCGGATGATCGTGGCCCGGTCGGGGATCTCGTCCTCGATGCCGAGAAGCTTCTCGACGGCGAGGCAGTAGCCGGTCTCGTTGAAGAAGGACGTCAGGTAATCCATGCGCGTGACGAAGGTGGTGCCCTGCGTCCACGTCCGGAATTCCAGGTTCTTCTCGATGCCGGTGTGCAGGTAGCCGATGCCGCACCGGGCCTCGGTGACCGTCTCGCCCTCGATCTCCAGGATCAGGCGGAGCACGCCGTGGGTGGAGGGGTGCTGGGGCCCCATGTTGACGACGATGCGCTCGTCGTCGGCGCGGGCCGCGGACTGGACGACCTCGTCCCAGTCGCCACCGGTGACCGTATATACGGCGCCCTCGGTGGTCTCACGCGGAGTTGCGTGCTGCGTGCTCATGAGTACGACCTCCGCTGGTCCGGAGCCGGGATCTGGGCGCCCTTGTACTCGACGGCGATGCCGCCGAGGGGGTAGTCCTTGCGCTGCGGGTGGCCCTGCCAGTCGTCCGGCATCATGATCCGCGTCAGGGCCGGGTGACCTTCGAAGACGATCCCGAAGAAGTCGTAGGTCTCGCGCTCGTGCCAGTCGTTGGTGGGGTAGACGGCGACCAGCGACGGGATGCGGGGGTCGCTGTCCGGGGCGCTGACCTCGAGGCGGATCAGCCTGTTGTGGGTGATCGACCGCAGGTGGTAGACGGCGTGGAGCTCGCGGCCCTTGTCGCTGGGGTAGTGGACCCCGCTGACGCCGGTGCACAGCTCGAAGCGCAGCGCCGGGTCGTCGCGCAGGGTGCGGGCGACGCGGACCAGGTGCTCGCGCTCGATGTGGAAGGTGACCTCGCCCCGGTCGACGACCGTCTTCTCCACGGCGTTCTCGGGGAGCAGTCCCTGTTCCTCCAGGGCGCCCTCCAGCTCGTCGGCGACCTCGTCGAACCAGCCGCCGTAGGGGCGGGTGGCCGGTCCGGGCAGCCGGACCGAGCGGACCAGGCCGCCGTAGCCGGAGGTGTCGCCGCCGTTGGCGGCGCCGAACATGCCGCGCTGCACGCGGATCTCCTCGCCGCCCTGGCCGCGCTGACCCGGGAGGTTGGAGGAGGAGAGGTCCTTCTCGGGGTTGACGCCGTCCGACGCCCCGCTGTTCGCGTCGCTCATCGCAGCAGCCCCTTCATCTCGATCATGGGCAGGGCCTTGAGCGCCGCTTCCTCGGCCTCCCGGGCCGCGTCCTCGGCGTTCACGCCGAGCTTGGAGCCCTGGATCTTCTGATGGAGCTTGAGGATGGCGTCCAACAGCATCTCCGGCCGTGGCGGGCAGCCGGGGAGATAGATGTCGACCGGGACGATGTGGTCGACGCCCTGGACGATGGCGTAGTTGTTGAACATGCCGCCGGAGGAGGCGCACACCCCCATGGAGATCACCCACTTGGGGTTCGGCATCTGGTCGTAGACCTGCCGCAGCACCGGCGCCATCTTCTGGCTGACCCGGCCGGCCACGATCATCAGGTCCGCCTGGCGGGGCGATCCGCGGAAGACCTCCATGCCGAAGCGCGCCAGGTCGTAGCGGCCGGCGCCGGTGGTCATCATCTCGATGGCACAGCAGGCGAGGCCGAACGTGGCGGGGAAGACGGACGCCTTGCGTACCCAGCCCGCGGCCTGCTCGACGGTGGTCAGCAGGAATCCGCTCGGCAGCTTTTCTTCGAGTCCCATGACTTAAAGGCCCCTCAGTCCCATTCCAGGCCGCCGCGCCGCCACACGTACGCGTAGGCGACGAAGACGGTGAGCACGAAGAGCAGCATCTCCACGAGCCCGAACACACCCAGGGCGTCGAAGGTGACGGCCCACGGGTAGAGGAAGACGATCTCGATGTCGAAGACGATGAAGAGCATCGCCGTCAGGTAGTACTTGATGGGGAAGCGCCCGCCGCCGGCCGGCGTGGGGGTCGGCTCGATGCCGCATTCATAGGCTTCGAGCTTGGCGCGGTTGTACCGCTTCGGACCGATCAGCGTGGCCATGACCACGGAGAAGATCGCAAAGCCTGCCCCGAGGGCTCCCAGTACGAGGATGGGCGCATACGCGTTCACCGCTCCTCGCTCCTCTCAGTCGGCACTGACTGCTGGCGGTGGTGCACGGGCTCACATCCGCCTCACGCGTCCCACGAGCCCCGCTCGTCCCGGCGAAGATCGAGAACATGTGAAGCAGGTCACAAGCCCAACTGCCTCGCATCTTATGCCTGCCGCTCTGTGATCTGCGACACGGGGTATTACACAAGCTTTGTGATCTCTGCCACCTGACGATGGATCATGAAGTCGGATGATCGGCGATCTTCGCACTTGAGGCGTTCAAGTGATCACCTGTGGTGACATTTCCGCTAGTCAGCACAGTTCGGAAGGGGCGTCTCCATATCAAGAGACTTCCCCTGCATGCAAATTGGAGCGGGTCGCCACGGCCTGATAGTGGGACGCGTTCACACATCAGGGGGAGTCCGGAACGAGGTGTGGACGCGTGCGCGCGTTCACGAACTCGGCGACGTCGGCCTCCCCGCGCCGGACGCACCGGCTCCGGTAACCGTTCCGTGACCTCCGCCACATTCACGAGGGGCCCATGAGAAGCGGGCTTGGCCATCCGCCCCAACCGGTGGTAGGACGCGGGCAATTCGGGCGTAATGATGAAAGCCCGTGATCACAGGCTTGATGACGGACGTCCGCAATGTCCGTTACGGCGTCAATAAGGTGCGGCACTCCAAAGATTCAGGCCGCCGATTGAACAACTGTGGCGGACCACACGTTCCTTGAAGGTATGGAGGAGCCCCTGATACCGGTTATTCCCATGTCCCACACCGCCCACATACGTAGCCACCGGAAGCCCCGCCAGCGCAGCGCCTCGACGATGGCGATGCGCGCCGGAGTTGCCGGTGGCATCCTCAGCACCGTGGCCGTCGCCGGCACGTCGGCCTCGGCATTCGCCGCCGAGCCGGTGACGCAGACGATCGAGCTGCCCACTCTCACGGCCGACCTGTCGGCACAGGTCGCCCAGTCCGCGGACGCCACGCAGCTGGCCGCCGCGAACTACGAGCTGCAGGCCGAGCGTGACGCGGCCGCCGCACAGGCCGCCAAGGAGGCCAAGGCCGACCTGGCCGTGGCCAAGAAGAAGGCGGAGGCCCGCAAGAAGGCCGCCGAGGAGGCGCGCCAGGCCGCCGCGGAGCGCGCCTCGCGCGACGCCGAGCGGGCGACGCTGTCGACGGCCTCCACGGCCTCCGACGCCGTCAGCGTGCCGTCCGGCGGCAGCGTCGCAACCGTCATCGCCTTCCTTCAGGCCCAGGTGGGCGACGCCTACGTGCTGGGCGCCAGCGGCCCCAACGCCTGGGACTGCTCCAGCCTGGTCCAGGCGGCGTTCAAGCAGGTCGGCGTCGACCTGCCGCGCGTGTCGCAGGACCAGTCGATGGTCGGCACGGACGTCTCGCTGTCGAACCTCCAGGTCGGCGACATCCTGTACTGGGGCGGCAAGGGCTCGGCGTACCACGTGGGTGTGTACGTCGGGAACGGCCAGTACCTGGACGCGGCCAACCCCTCGAAGGGCGTCGTCGTCCAGGACCTCTCCGGCTACCCGGCGTCGGGTGCGGTGCGCGTCCTCTGACGCGAACGCGCCGCACCATCCCTACACAAAAGGCGCATTGAGGTACGGATGGGCCGCAACCTCCAGAGGCAGCGGCCCGTCCGTACCTTCGTCCGTATCGCGTCCGCGCCCCTTCATGCCCCGCCTGACCTCGTCCGCGTGCGCGGACGACGCCGGCCGAGGTCGAAGGTGTCGCGCGGGCCGAGCCGGTGACGCGGGGCTTCGGCGCGCCCGGGGGCTCCCGCTCCGCCGGCCGGTACGGCTCCCGGAGACGACAGCACCCCGCAGGCGAATTGTCCGCTTCGGGCAGGGTATTGACCGGCGAGCCGGGCGGATTCGTCGGCACCCTCCATGCCGGCGGCGTCGACGTCCGTGCGGACGTGGCCGCACGCCGCTCCAGGCCGTCGGTGAAGCGGCGGGGCACCTCAGGGCCGCCGCGCCCTCCAAAAGCGATGCCGAATCCCGGGCACATGTCAGCCCGAGAAGCCTGAGACCGCGCCTTCGCCACCGCCCCCCACGGCCGTGGACCTGCGCCTCGGCGAGGTACGGCTCACCGTTGGGCGCGTGCCACCCTGGCTCCTCACGCCGCTGACGACGGCGACGGGTTCGGGTATCGCGTGGTGGACGATCCGCTGACCGGACGCCGCCCCGGGTGCCGAGCCCGATGTCCGGCCCACCGATCGTGGCCCACGGCGAGAACGACCTCGCACCACGGGCCACAACCGGGCTCGCGCCATCCGGCCCGAACGATCACGAACGCGGGGCCACCTTGCTCAGCCCGTTGATGATGCGGTCCATCGCGTCGCCGCCCGTGGGGTCGGTCAGGTTGGCGAGCATCTTCAGCGTGAACTTCATCAGGACGGGGTGCGTCAGACCGCGCTGGGCGGCGATCTTCATCACCTTCGGGTTGCCGATGAGCTTCACGAAGGCCCGGCCCAGCGTGTAGTAGCCGCCGTAGGTGTCCTTCAGGACGCGCGGGTAGCGCTGGAGGGCGAGTTCGCGACCCGCGGGGGTCGAGCGGGCGTGCGCCTGGACGATGACGTCGGCCGCGATCTGGCCGGATTCCATGGCGTAGGCGATGCCCTCGCCGTTGAAGGGGTTCACCAGGCCGCCGGCGTCGCCGACGAGCAGCAGGCCCCGGGTGTAGTGCGGCTGGCGGTTGAAGGCCATGGGCAGGGCGGCGCCGCGGATCGGGCCTGTCATGTTCTCCGGGGTGTAGCCCCAGTCCTCGGGCATGGAGGCGCACCAGGCCTTGAGGACCTCGCGCCAGTCCAGCTCCTTGAAGGAGTCGGAGGTGTTGAGCACGCCGAGGCCGACGTTCGAGGTGCCGTCGCCCATGCCGAAGACCCAGCCGTAGCCGGGCAGCAGCCGGTCCTCGCCGGGCCCCCGGCGGTCCCACAGCTCCAGCCAGGACTCCAGGTAGTCGTCGTCGTGGCGCGGGGAGGTGAAGTACGTGCGGACCGCGACGCCCATCGGGCGGTCCTCACGGCGGTGCAGGCCCATCGCGAGCGAGAGGCGGGTCGAGTTGCCGTCGGCGGCCACGACCAGCGGCGCGTGGAAGGTGACCTCGCGCTTCTCTCCCGTGTCACCGAGCTTGGCGTGCACCCCGGTGATGTGTCCGGTGCGCTCGTCCACGATCGGCGCGCCGACGTTGCAGCGCTCGTACAGGCGCGCGCCCGCCTTCTGCGCCTGCCGGGCGAGCTGCTCGTCGAAGTCGTCGCGCTTGCGGACGAGTCCGTAGTCGGGGAAGGAGGCGAGATCCGGCCAGTCCAGCTGCAGCCGCACGCCCCCGCCGATGATCCGGAGCCCCTTGTTGCGCAGCCAGCCGGCCTCCTCCGAGATGTCGACGCCCATCGCCACGAGCTGCTTGACGGCGCGCGGGGTGAGCCCGTCGCCGCAGACCTTCTCGCGCGGGAACTCGGTCTTCTCCAGGAGCAGTACGTCCAGCCCGGCCTTCGCGAGGTGGTAGGCCGTCGCCGAGCCGGCCGGGCCCGCGCCCACCACGATCACATCGGCGGTGTTGTCCGTCAGAGACTCGGCCACGGCGGGATCTCCCCAAGTTCGAAATCTGTGTGCCGACCGGCACTGGACATGGGCAGTCTATTCAGCAGAATTGATCAACCCGCCGAAGGGATACCCCCGTGAACCGAGCTCTCCCCGTGGTACGGCTGCGTGTCCCCACCGACGAGGACGCGGTGGCCTGGCACCGGGTGTTCGACGACCCGGACGTCATGGAGTTCCACGGCGGCCGGGCCGCCGAGTTGTCCGTCTACGAGGAGCTCACCGCCCGCCAGCGCAGGCACGACGCCGAACTGGGCTTCTGCCTGTGGACCGTGCTCGACTCCGACGACCGGGTCCTCGGCTTCACCGGCGCCCAGCCGTGGCCGCGGGAATGGGGCCCGAAGGGCGAGATCGAGATCGGCTGGCGGCTCGGCCGGGAGCACTGGGGCAAGGGATACGCCACCGCGGCCGCGCGGACGACCCTGGAACGGCTGCGCACGGCGGGCGTCGGCAGTGTGGTGGCCATGGTCGGCGCGGGCAACACCCGGTCGATCGCGGTCACCGAGAGACTCGGTATGCGCCGCGCCGAGACCTTCAGCAGCCCCGGGACGGACAAGTCGGGACACTGTTTCCGACTGGACCTGTGACGAAGAACGGTGACAGAGGGTAATAGTCGGCTACAGAAAGCCACTTGACGCTTCCGGATGACACCCCCGGGCGGTTACGCTGCCAGTACCTCTGGGGGTGACATCTGTGCGTATAACACCCAAGACACCCGAAGTGCGCGTGCCGAGGTTCGTCGGCCTGATGGCCATGGACGCCCGTGAGGCGGCGAAGGCAGAGGGAGTACGGCTCGCCGCGCCCGACCGGCCCGACTTCCATCTCACCGTCGTGGACTACGTCGTCCGGCAGTACCCGCCACCCGGCGTCGAGGTGCCGCGCGACGCGGTGGTCAGCGTGTGGTTCGACCTCGGCGAGGGCGAGGGCGGCGGCGGCGCGGGCGTACGGGAGCCTCGGCTGCCGAGGCCGCCACGAGGCGGGATGGAACGCGAGCTGGGGCAGCCCGGGGACACGTTCGAGGCGATCAGGTGAGCCCGGCCCCAGCCCTCGGGCCCACGGCTCAGGCCTTGAACCCCCGGTGCAGGGCCACCACGCCACCCGTCAGGTTCCGCCAGGCCACCTTCGACCACCCGGCCTTGCCCAGGCGCTCGGCCAGAGCGGGCTGGTCGGGCCAGGCGCGGATGGACTCGGCGAGATAGACGTAGGCGTCCGGGTTGGACGACACCGCGCGGGCCACCGGCGGCAGCGCCCGCATCAGGTACTCGGTGTAGACCGTGCGGAACGGCTGCCAGGTCGGGTGCGAGAACTCGCAGATCACCACGCGCCCGCCCGGCCGGGTCACCCGGTACATCTCGCGCAGCGCGGCATCCGTGTCCTGCACGTTGCGCAGCCCGAAGGAGATGGTGACGGCGTCGAACACGTCGTCCTTGAAGGGCAGCCGCGTCGCGTCGCCGGCGGTCAGCGGCAGCCAGGGGTGGCGCCGCTTGCCGACCTGGAGCATGCCGAGGGAGAAGTCGCAGGGCACGACGTAGGCACCGGCACGGGTGAAGGGCAGCGAGGAGGTCGCCGTACCGGCGGCCAGGTCCAGCACCTTCTGTGCGGGGCGCGCGTCGACCGCCCTCGCGACCTCCCGGCGCCACACCCGGTCCTGGCCGAGCGACAGCACGTCGTTGGTGAGGTCGTACCGTTCCGCCACGTCGTCGAACATCGAGGCGACTTCGTGCGGCTGCTTGTTCAGGGAGGCGCGGGTCACGAGGACCATTCTTGCAGCACCCCCTCAGGGAGCAGGGCGCGGCATCTCCTGGACGCCCGAGCGGCAGCCGGGCCCGCTTCCGCCGGCGGGACGACGGTCCGGCCCGGCACACCGCCGGCGGGACAGCGCTCCGGCCCGTCACACCGCCGGGATCGCGGTCCCGCCCGGGCCACTGACGGGGATCGCGGTCCCGCCCGGCACACTGCCCGCCCGACACGATCCGACCATGCCCGGTTCCCGCGCCGATCCGACCATGCCCGGTTCCCGCCCGACACGATCAGACCCGGCACACTGCCCGCCCGAAACGATCCACCCCGGCCTACTTACGGCGAAACACGATCCGGCCCGCCACGACGGTCGCCACGCAGCTCCCGCCCCCACGCTCGGCCAGCTCCGCCTCGTCCCGCACGTCGAACACGGCGAACCGCGCGGCAGATCCGCTCTCACGTGCGGGTGGGGAGTCGACGGGCAGCCCGGAGGCGAACGGATCGAGGGAGGGCACTCCGCCCGGCGCCCCGAGCCGTCCCATCACGCCGATCCCGGACCGCTGGACGGCCGCGGCCACGGCACGGTTGCTGAAGGCGCCCGCCACCACGACGGTCCCGCGCGCCAGCATCCGCTGCACTCCACGCCGCGCGCTGGCACCCCACCGCGCCTCGTCCATGCCGAGCGCGGCCAGGTCGTCCCCGGTCAGGGGGTCCGTCCCGAGTTCACCCGCCTCGCGCGGGTCCGGGTGGTAGGCCTGCTCCAGCAGTTCGGGCCCGTGCATGTTGACGAGCCCCGAACTGAGGATGCCGGGCCAGCGCCGCACGCGCGCGAGCGGATGGGCGCGGGTGAGCTCCTCCAGCGGGCCGGCCGCGAGCACCCACTCGCCGCGCACGGCGAGGGCACGCCCCCTGGAGTCCGCGTGGACGGTCAGCAAGTCAGTTGGAGGCGAGCAGCTTGAGCTCGGGGTGAGCCGTGCCGCCCTCGATCGCGGTGGACGAGATGTGGGACATGACGCGCGCGTCGACGGGGTCGTTCGCCGGGTCGTCGTGCACGACGAGGTGCTCGTACGTCGTGTTCCGCTGCGCGGGCACGCGGTCCGCGGTGCGGATCATCTCGATCATCTCCAGCAGGTTGGAGCGGTGCTTGGCACCGGCCGCCGAGACGACGTTCTCCTCCAGCATCACCGAGCCGAGGTCGTCGGCACCGTAGTGCAGGGTCATCTGCCCGGCGTCCTTGCCCGTGGTGAGCCAGGAGCCCTGGATGTGGGCCACGTTGTCGAGGAAGAGGCGGGCGATCGCGATCATCCGCAGGTACTCGAAGATGGTGGCCTGGGTGCGGCCCTTCAGGTGGTTGTTCTGCGGCTGGTAGAGGTACGGGATGAACGCGCGGAAGCCGCCCGTGCGGTCCTGTACGTCGCGGATCATCCGGATGTGCTCGATCCGCTCGGCGTTGGTCTCGCCGGTCCCCATGAGCATGGTGGACGTGGACTCGACGCCCAGCCCGTGCGCCGTCTCCATGATCTCCAGCCACCGTTCGCCGCTCTCCTTGAGCGGGGCGATGGCCTTGCGCGGACGCTCGGGCAGCAGTTCGGCGCCGGCGCCCGCGAAGGAGTCCAGTCCGGCGGCGTGGATCCGCTGGATGGCCTCCTCGACGGTCACCTTGGAGATCCGCGCCATGTGCTCGACCTCGCTCGCCCCCAGGCTGTGGATGACGAGCTGCGGGTACTCCTTCTTGATCGCCGCGAAGTGCTTCTCGTAGTACTCGACGCCGTAGTCGGGGTGGTGACCGCCCTGGAACATGATCTGCGTACCGCCGAGTTCGACGGTCTCGGCGCAGCGGCGCAGGATGTCGTCGAGGTCGCGCGTCCAGCCCTTCGCCTTGTCCTTCGGCGGGGCGTAGAACGCGCAGAACTTGCACGCCGTGACGCACACGTTCGTGTAGTTGATGTTCCGCTCGATGATGTACGTCGCGATGTGCTCGGTGCCCGCGTACCGACGGCGGCGCACGGCGTCGGCGGCGGCGCCCAGCGCGTGCAGCGGGGCGTCGCGGTAGAGGTCGAGCGCCTCCTCGGGAGTGATCCGCCCGCCCTCGGCGGCACGGTCGAGGACGGACTGGAGGTCGGCCTTCTCGGTCACCGGATGTCCCTTTCGTCAAGGGTCGTGGACGGACCGAACCAGCCTACGCCAGCCGTTTTCCCGACCCACGCGCAGCCCGCCCCGCCGACCGGTGAGCCACCCCAGGCCGACCGACTCCACCCACAGGTGAGCCGCCCCCGGTCAGCCCGCCGCCCCCGACAGCAACCCGCCGAAGGCGCCCGCGAGCAGGAACGGCCCGAAGGGGATCGCGGTCTTCCGCCCCGCCCTCCGTACGACCACCAGCGCGCCTCCGTACACCGCCCCGCACACGAACGCGGCGAACGTCCCGAGCAGCACCGCCCCCCACCCGTACCAGCCGAGCACCGCCCCCGCGCCGAGCGCCAGCTTCACGTCTCCGAAGCCCATACCGGCGGGGTTGATCAGAAAGAGGAGGAGGTAGAAGCCACCGAGCGCCGGCGCGCCCAGCAGGGCGGTGCCCCACTCCCCGGCGTGCCCGGGCACCAGCGCGGCCACCCCGAGCAGGGCGAGCGTCCCGGCCGCGAGCGGCAGTGTCAGCGGGTCGGGCAGCCGCCGCACCCGCACGTCGACGACCGCGAGCAGCACACCCACAGGCGCGATCAGCAGCCAGACGACGAGCTCGGGCCGGGGGCCGGTGACGGCGGCGACGGTGGCGCAGAGCAAGGCGGTGAACGCGGCCGGCCATGCCCAGCAGGGGCCGTAGGACGCGACGTCGGCCGCGCAGCGGGGGCACCGGGCGGGCCCGGCCCATCCCCGGATCGGATGCCCGCCGGGACACCGCTCACGCCAGTCCTCCCCGGACGGCACGGAGAAGCGGTGGACGGCCCGCGGCAGCAGCACACCCGCTGCGGCACCCCAGGCCGCGGCCGGAAGGATCAGCGTGGCTCCGCTCATCCCCCGGCCGCCACGCCCTCGCGCCAGGTCGGCAGGAGTTCGTCCAGCAGGGCCTCGGTGCGCGGCGGAAGCCCTCGTGCCCCGCTGCGGCCGAGCAGGTCCTCGGCTAGCGCGTGGAGCCGGACGGTGTCGCCGGTGCTGTGGGTCGCGCGCAGCAGTTCGTGCCAGAGCCGCTCGTCGGTGGGCGCGGTGCGCAGGGACGCTCCCAGCGCCTCGATCGCCTTCTCCGCCCGGTCCTTCTCCAGGTGGAACGCGGACAGCGCGAGGCCGATGTCCGCGACCAGCAGCGGGAGCTGGGCGTCGATGATCTCGTGGGCGAGCCAGCGGTAGCGGCCCTCGGGCCGGTCGGACAGCAGAGGGCCGCGCACCAGGCTCAGCGCCTCCGTCAGCAGCCGTCCGCGCACACCACGGTTGTCGGCGCCCTTGCCCTGTGTGGCCTCGTGGTAGAGGGAGCGCAGCACGTCGAGGTCGGAGACGACGGAGCCGGCGAGCGTGAGCCGCCCGGTCTCGTCGGTGCGCAGCCGCGGGCTGCCGTCCTGGTCGGCGCCGAGCCAGGCTCGCAGCCGCTCCAGGAGCGCCTCCCGCACGTCGTCGGTGACGCCGCGCGGCCACAGGGCGGAAGCCAGGACCCGCGGGTTCACCCCCTCCCGGTGCAGGAGCAGCAGCGCGAGCGCCTCGTGCAGCAGTGCGCTGCGCTCACCGTCCGGGGTCTCCAGCCCGGTGACCTCGTACGACCCGACGAGTCGCGCGTACACCGCCGGACGCCCCTGCTCGCTCAGGTCGACGAGGAACCGGGGGGCGGTGTCGGGCCCGTCGGGACCACGCTCGGGGTCGGCGTCGGTGAACAGCTCGACGACGGCGCGCTGCTGCTCCGAGGGCAGCATCTGTGCGTCGAGCGAGAGGCCGAGGAGCGGCGCGGTCAGTGTGCCGGTCTCGTCGATCTCCATCTCCCACGTGGCACCGGGCAGTTCGCCACTGCCGGTGCCGACGAGGTAGCCGATGCCGAGACGGCTCGCGTCGGCGGCCAGTTCGGCGAGCCGGACCGCGTCCTCGGCGGTGGGCTCGGCGGCGAGCAGGACGAGGTGCGGGGCCCATCGGGTGTGCTGGGCCGGTCCCGTACGGCCGGTGAGAACGCTGTCGTGCCCGGCGGCGCCCAGCGCCCCACGCCGCTGCCGGGTCTCGGCCCCCATGGTCTCGATCAGGTCGTCGATGCCTTCGAGGTGGCGGATCCGGCTGGGCGCGAGGGGGGTCAGGTCCTGGCCGAAGCCGACGAGGGTGATGGTCATGCGGTCCGACCAGCCGTTGGTGGCCAGTTCGGCCGCGACCGAGGCGAGGACGGCGGCCCGGTCGGCCTCGCGTCCGCTCAGCGAGACGATGCCGGGCACGGCCTCCAGGTTGAGCAGCAGACGGGAGCCGTCCATGGTGCCGAGGCTGACGAGTCCGGGGTACGGGGCCGCCGTGTCGACGTCCTCGTACCGCTCGGCGTTGCTCCTGGCCAGCTGCCAGAAGGTCTGGTCCTGCCCGAGCTGCCAGGGAGCGGGCGGCTTGCCGGCCGGCTGGGCGAGCTGGAGGTGCAGGTCGCCGTCGCTGAACCACACGGCGTACACGGTCGGCAGCGGCCTCGACTCGGCGGCCAGCGACGCGGCGAGTCCGCGCAGCGACCGGTCCAGCAGCCGTACGCCCTCCGGGTCGGCGCCCACCAGCAGCGCGTCCTGCACGTCCAGGGCGTCACCGGCCGGCGTGGGCGGCTCCATGCCGCGCCGCCCGCCGACGGCGCCGAGCGCGGACTGCCACACGGACTGCCGGCGCCGGTGCCCGAGGGCGGCCAGGAGCCCGGCGGCGAGAAGCGGCGCGCCGAGCAGCGCTTCGGGGAGGCCGAAGGAGCGGTCGGTCCCGGCAGCGGCGACGGCGTGCTGCTCCTGCCGGTCCTGGTGCGGGGCGGACTGTTCGGGGGCGGGCCGCTGCTCGGGAACGGACACCTGGGAGGAGCCGGCTCCCGACTGGCCGTCGCCACCCTGCTGACCCTCGCCGCCGTGCTGACCGCCACCGGCGTGGGCCTGATCCCCGGACCTGGCGTACTCGTCGATCTGCTGCCGCACCTCCGGCGAGACGTCCGCCGCCTCGTCGGGCATCTCGACCAGTTCGCCGCCGACCGCGTCCCCGGGCATCTCCATGATCCAGCCGGGCCGGATCAGACTGGCCTCGGACAGCCTGGAGCCGTCCGGCTGTTCGCGGTCCTTGTTGAGCGCGTAGATCTCCTTGTACCGGCGTCCGTCGCCCAGGTGCCGCTCGGCGACCTCCCACAGGGAGTCGTGATGGCGCCCCTCGGGCGGCTGGATCCGGTAGTACTTGGTGTCGCCCTCACGGGCCGCGCTGTCGTCCTCGGCCTGGGCGGCGGCGTCGGACGCCTGCTCCGCGAGGGCTGCGGCCGTGTGCGCCGCCTGCACCTGCTGCTGGGCGAACAGGCCCGGCGTCCGCTGGGCCGCGGCGACGGTCCCCCTCGGGTTCCCCTCCACGCTCTGCCCGAGTTGCGACAGCCCCGGTGTGAGACTGGCCGCCGTGGCACCGACGAGCAGCAGCGCCGCGACGAGTTGCCGGGCCAGCAGCTGGCTGGGGCCGGCCCCGGGCACCCGCCCCGGCACGCCCACACCGGACAGGGCCGCTTTCACCTCGACGAGCACGCAGGCGGTGAACTGGGCCCAGGCGAGCCAGACCACGAACGTGAGGATGCCGAGGAACGTCCCGACGGTGATCTCCTGCTGCAGCCACTCCAGGCTCGGCGCCTCGGAGGGCAACGGCCAGCCCGCGGTCATCGCGAGCGCGACCGGCACGCCCACCACGAGACCGGCCAGGGCTATGAAGGCGACGAACGCCTTCACGAAGTCCCCGAAGGTACGCCGCCGCACACGCACGGGCTGCGGCGTCCGGTTCCTCGGGGTCGACGGGCCCGTCGAGCTGGGAGTGCTGCGTCGCGGCATGGCGGGTGTCCTGGTCGTGTGGGGAGTGTGTCGAGTTGTGGGTCGTGGGGCGAATCGAGCCTACCGAGATCTTAGGGACCGGCACTGACGGCGTCGAAGGCCGAACGGCACCAACTCCCGGCCGCTGCGGGCCGATCCAGAACATTCGCACCGCTTTGCCTGCAATTCGGGCAAAGGCTCACCCGATTCACATCGCCCCGAGAATTCCCACCCCGCACACCCGCGACGCCGGGTCCCCGCAGCCCTCACACGATCCGCCGCGAACTCACAAGCGGCCTGTCCGCCTGTGATCGCCTCCTTGCCTGCCGTAACCCCGCAGACTTCAGAGGGCACTCCCGTGGCACGCCACGCTCCGAAGACGACCGCCGCCGTACGACATCAAGGGGGCGGACTCGGAGGCGGGCAGCGCGTCGGCTTCAACGTCCGTCCGCTTCGGCCGACTCACCCGCTGACACTGCGAGCCTCAGCGGCTGTCCTCCTCGAACAGATCCTCCGCCCGCCTCGCGTGCAGCGCCCGCTGAGCCCACAGTTCGAGCTGGCCCAGGTCCGAACAGGCCTCCACCCGATCACGGACGAGATCCGGCACGGCGATGTCCCGCCAGCCGAGGATCCGCATGACCGTCGCCCTGCGCTCCCGCTCGATACCTTGCTCGATGCCTTGCTCAATGCCTTGCTCGATGCCCTCTTCACGCACCTTCTCGGCCACCTCGTGCCGGAAGAAGTAGTTGACCGGCATCATGAGCTCCTTCCAGATCTGCTTGGCCTGGGCGTCCACCAGGCACGACTCGACGAACTGCGCGAGCATCCCCGCGCTGTCGGTGTCCGTGGTCGCCAGGGCCGCCGCCAGCGGATTCAGTATGGCAGCGGCGCCCGGCCCCTTCCCATGCGTCATCGCCGAGAACGCCGCGAGGAAGACGTCCCGCCTGGCCTCGGCCTCGTCGGTGACGAGCGGCACGTTCTCGGGGCTGAGCACGAGCGGTCGAACGGTCAGGGAGTGCCAACCGGGCAGCCCCAGACGGATCGGCCTTGTCGCCCAGCGTGCCGTGGACACGCTCTGCGTCAGCACGATCAGTGGTTGAGGCAAGGAGGAGTCATGACGCGCAGGCAACAGCCCACCGCACGACAAGTACGCCTGGGCACCGAGCTGCGGAAACTCCGTGATGCCGCAGGGCTCAAGGCGACTGAGGCCGCCGCGCTTCTTGCGACGACCTCGGCGCAGATGAGCCAGATCGAGTCCGGCATCGCAGGTGTGAGCGAGGCGCGGGTGAGAAGGTTTGCCGCTCAGTACTCCTGCACGGACGAGGAGTTGATCGCCGCTCTCGTGGCAATGGCCACCGATCGGACACGCGGCTGGTGGGAGGAATACCAGGGCCTACTGCCCGCGTCCTTCCTGGACCTGGCCGAGTTGGAGTACCACTCCACCTACCGGCTGGATGTGGAGTTCCTGCACATCCCCGGCCTCTTCCAAACGGAGGATTACGCTCGCGCGGTCTTCTCGTACCGAGTCCCGAGCCTCCCGGAAGCCGACCTGGAACTGCGTGTCCAGCACCGCATCCAGCGCAAGGCCGTCCTCGAGAGGCCCACACCCGTCCGCTACCAAGCAGTGATCCATGAGGCGGCCCTACGCATCAGGGTCGCCGACCGGCGTTCCGCGCGAGCCCAGCTCGCACACATCGTGGAGGTCTCCGAGGCTGACCACATCCTGGTGCGCGTCATCCCTTTGGACCTGGACGGCTTCGCCGGAGCCATCAGCGCCATGATGTATGCGGGCGGGGCCGTACCCAAGCTGGACACAGCAGTCCGGGACGGACCGCAGGGAGCGGACTTCATCGACTCTGAAGCCCAACTGGGGGCCTATCGTGTGCTCTTCCGCAAGGTGGAGGCGGCGTCACTCGGATCCGAAGGTTCGCGTGACCTCATCCACAGACTGTCGAAGGAACTGTGAGGCGCCCCCATGAGCATCCCCGACAACTGGCTGAAGTCGTCGTACTCGGGTGGCGGTGACGGCAACAACTGCGTGGAAGTCGCCGCCCTCCCCACCCTCATAGCCGTCCGCGACTCCAAGCACCCCGCGCACGGCCTCCTCAGCTTCCCGGTCGAACCCTTCACCGCGTTCCTCGACAGCCTCAAGGCCGGCGATCGACAGGAAGCCGCATACGGGGGATGACCCGTGTCCCACGGGTCGACGGACCGGCAGATGCTCGGGCGCTCAGCCCACCTGGTTCTCCGCCACCGCCTGCCCGTGGACGACGACATCGCCGCCGTAGAACATCCCCACGAACACCGGGGAGTACGTGAGCTGGATCTCGACCTCCACCCGCTCGGCGTCGGCCGCCACGCAGTGGCTCGCCGCGATGTCGGCGCCGGTCATGTCCATCTCGCGGGCGAAGTTCCTGACCCGGGTGTCGCAGTTCTCGTGGTTGATCGGCGCCGGGCCGCCCTCGTCCTCGTACAGGGCTTCGAGGTCGATGTCCTGCGCCGCGTACCGGGCGGCCTGTTCGGCGATGTCCGCCGCCCGCTCCCGCTTGGAGATCGACAGACCGCCGTCGATGACGAAGGCGGACAGCGACAGGAAGACCAGGGCGAAGATGATGACCGCGCCGGCACCAGAACCGCGGTCGTCCAGTGCGACCCGGCGACGGTCCCACCACGCGCGCACGACGGCCGTCACGCCGACCTCCGGAACGGATCCAGCGGCGAGCTGAAGCTGGCCGACAGCGTGGTGGGGATGTCCAGGCCCAGCATCGCCAGGCCCCGCACCTCACAGCTCACCTCGACCGTGAACAGGGTGTCGGGTGCGAAACCGGCACTGGTCTGCCGTACCGACACCGGCCCCGCGCAGACGTCGGCGAGGTTCGCCTCCGCCGCCCTGCGTGCCTCCACCATCGCCGTCGTGCGGTCCTTCTGGATGGAGCCCGCGCGGGCCGCGTCCCGGGCCGCACCGTCGAGCGCGCCACGGCCGTCGACCAACTGCCCGAAGGCCACCAGGACGAGGATGAACAGGATCATCACCGGGGCGAGGATCACCACCTCGACCGTCGAGAGCCCACGGTCGTCGCCTTCTTGCCCGAACGCCGCAGCCATGCTCAGTTCTCCCCCTCCGCGACGAACCTCTCCACCGGCCCCACCGACTGCGCGTGCACCGTCAGGTCCAGTCCGGGAAAGACCGCCGGCACCCGAGCGGTGATCTCCACGCCCACCGTGCCGGCATCCGGCTGGAGCATCACGACGTCGGGAGACAGGACCAGTTGCGGCCCGAGTTGGGCGATGTAGCTGTCCACGACGTCCCGCGCCTCGCCCCGCCAGCCGCCCGGGTGTTCGTCCGCCGTGGCCCGCGCCTCGCGGGCGCCTGCCTGCGCCGCCGCCTGGGCGACATGGTCGGCGAAGAAGTACAGCGCGAACTGAACGGTGGCGAAGATCATGAAGAACAGCACCGGTGTGAGCAGCACGAACTCGATCGCGGTCATGCCTGAGTCGCCACGGCCGGCCGCCGCCTCACGCGCGGCCGCGACCCTTCGGCCCACCCATCCGCCCACAGCCATGAGAACCCCGCCAACCCCCTTCGTACGTCCGGCTCAGCAGGTCTTGCCCGCGTCCGCGCCCTTGATGCAGTCGCCGACCTTGGTGGCGCCCTCGCTCAGCGCGGTGTTGATGATCGCGGCCACCACGCCGACGATCGCCACGACGACCGCGGAGATGATCACCCACTCGACCGCGGACGCGCCCCGGTCGAGTTCTCCGGATCGGGCGCGCTCGACACGGGCCCGCAGGAAGGTGACCAAGAAGTCCGTCGCCGGGTTCCCGGTGAGGAAGTTCCGTCCGTTCATGGTGAGTTGTCCTCTCGCAATACGAAGTACTGGCTTGTGTCCGGGCTTCGGACCACTGACGTCAGACCTGGAACACGCGCATCGCCGCCGGGAAGATCAGGAACACCAGGAAGCCGGCGCACAGCAGCAGCTGGGCCACGAGCATCGACTGGGACTTCTCCCCCGCGCTGCCCTCGATGTCGGCGAGTTCCCGGTGTCGCATGGTCTCCGCGCGGGACGCGAGCGACTCCCGGACCTTGGCGCCGTCGTCGGCCACCAGGGCCAGCGAGGCCGACAGGTCCTTGAGTTCCTCGACCCCGATCTCCTCGCCGAGCTGGCCCAGGGCCTGCCACTGGCTGATGCCGGTGATCCGGGCGTCGGCGAGCGCGTTGCGGATCCGCTGGGACGCCCAGCCGTCGGACACCTCCGCCGCCGCCATCAGGGCCTCGGGGAGACCACGGCCGCCCGCCAGGCTCATCGACACCAGATCGAGGTAGGCGCCGATCACCCGCCGCAGGTCCCGACGCTTGTCCGTCGCGTCCCGCCGTACCTCCAGGTCGGGCAGGAAGAAGAAGACGACCGCGCAGAGCAACGCCAGCCAGACCGGGACGATCGGGCTGCTGTCGAACCCCAGCGTCCAGACCACAGCGAACAGGAACGGCCCGAAGAACAGCCCGGCAGCGGCCAGCAGTGCCTTGGTCGCCAGGAACTTCTCCCATCTCCGGTCCAGCACCGCCAGGTCAGCCCGCAGCGAGCGCTGTTCCCAGCCCTGCTGCTGGTAGAACTCGGCGACCCTGGCCCCGACCTCGGCCCGCAGCGAGCCGAAACGGCCACCCGGTTCCTGTGCCGTTCGGGCCGACTCGTACGCCGACCCGCGCGCCCGCAGCGCGTCGATCCGCGCCACCTGCGCGACGGCGCTCCGCCGGGTCGGCGACAGCGCGCGGACGAGGACGTAGACGCCCAGTCCGACGACCGCGCCGGCGACGATCGGCATCGTCAGGTTCATCGTCGTACCGCCTCGTCCGAGGGGAGGGTCTGTGCCGGCGCGCCGCCGGCATGCTGCGCCGGCGTCCGGGGCCCCACGAACCGCACCGACGGCTCCTCCCGGACGAGGAAGCGCTCGGGCGTCTCGATGGTGGACAGCTTGCGCAGCCACCAGAAGCCCAGCGCGAACAGCCCGCACACACAGGCGAGCACGAGCTGTCCGACCGGGGTGCCGTACGGCTCGACGAACTCGCGGTTGAAGACGGACAGGCCGAGCACGAAGGCGATGGAGACGCCGACGACGATCTGCACCGAACGGCGGGTGGATGCGCGCTGGGCCATCACCCGCTGCCGCATGTCCACTTCCTCGCGCGCGGACTTGGCGAGGGCACCGAGGACTTGGCGCAGGCCGGGACCGCGCAGCCTGGCGTTCAGGATCAACGCCGCGACGATGATGTCCGCCGACGCGTCGTCGATCTCGTCGGCCAGCATCTGGAGCGCGTCCGGCAGAGGTGTGCGGGCGCGCAACCGGTCGACCAGAGCGTCCAGGTGAGGGCGCAGGACGGGTGCGGCGGCCCGGGCGGAGGCCGGAATCGCCTGTTCCAGCCCGACCGCGCCCGCGATCGTGTCGCGCAGCGACTCGGTCCAGGAGGCGAGGGCCTCGACCCGCCGCATGGCGGCCCGCTCCTCCGCGGCACCGCCGAAGAGGCGGTCCCAGAAGAACACCAGGACACCGGCGGCGACGCCCGCGACGGCCCAGCGGGTCAGCAGCAGGACGACGAGGGCGACCAGGGCGGCGAGGGAGCCACGCCGCCCTGCGAACCGGATCAACTCGCCCGCCCGCTCGCTCGCCCGATGCTTCTCGTGCTCCGGTTTCGCGGGCAGTCCGCGCACGGCGACGACGAACAGCACGAGACCGCCGGCGACGGCGACCCCGCTTGCGATCGAGTAGAGGATCGTCGTCGAGAACAGGCCTCCCATGGAGCCGAGTTGCCCGAGCGCGGCAAGACTGCTCGTGGTCACGGCGTCACCCCCACGTTCCCGAGGGCCGGTAGCCCTGCGCGATCAGGTCGTCCACACACGCGAGGGGGGCGTGCGGCACGACCCGCCCGTCGGGCGTCTGGGCGAACACCTCGCTGGACAGCACCCGGCCGTCGACGCCGTTGACCTCGCGGACGGAGGTGACCATGCGCTGGAGACGTCCCCCGGTCTGGAACTCGTTGCGGCGCTGGATGAACACGACGAAGTTCACCGCACCCGCTATCAGCATCTGGCTGGCTTCGATCGGCAACCGCTCGGAAGCCTGCAACGCGTAGGTGGAAATGCGGTTGAAGACCTCGCTGGAGCTGTTGGCGTGGATCGTGGACAGCGATCCGTCGTTGCCCTGCGACATCGCGTTGAGCATGGTGACGATCTCGTCGCCGAGCACCTCGCCGACGATGACCCGGGAAGGGTTCATACGCAGGGAGCGGCGCACGAGCTCGGCCATCGGGATCGCTCCCTGCCCCTCCGAGTTGGGCAACCGCTCCTCGAACGCCACCACGTTCGGATGGAGGTCGGGAAACGTGTCGAGTCCGAGCTCCAGTGCCCGCTCCACCGTGATCAGCCGCTCGTGCGGCGGGATCTCGTTCGCCAGGGCCCGCAGCAACGTCGTCTTACCGGCGTTCGTCGCACCCGCGATCATGATGTTCTTCCGGGCGCGGACCGCGCATGCCACGAAGTGGCCGACCTCAGGCGTCAGGGTGCCGTTGCCGACCAGGTCGGAGATGAACACCTTTCCCATGCGGGCGCGGCGGATCGACAGCGCGGGGCGCCGCGCCACGTCCATGACGGCCGACAGGCGCGAGCCGTCCGGCAGCCTCAGGTCGAGCTGTGGATTGGCGGAGTCGAAGGGCCGGGACGACAGACCGCTGTACGCGCCGAGGACCTGGATCAGCTCGATGAGCTCCTCGTCCGTCTCGGCGACCGGATCACCCCTGACCTCGCGGCCGTCGGCGTATCCGACGAAGACCTGGTCGCAGCCGTTGATGTCGATGTTCTCGACCTGCTGGTCGTCGAGGAGCGGCTGCAGGCGCCCGACGCCGAACAGGGCGGCGTGCACGGCGGCCGCGTACTGCTCCTCGGTCTCGGCGTCCAGAGGCGTCCGACCCGCGTGGATCTCCGTGCGGGCGTACTCTTCGAGGATCTGGGCTATGACCGCACGGGCGTAGTGCCGCTCGTCCTCGCCGGACATCGGCGTGACGCCGCCCACCTGGTCGACGCGGCGCTGCTCGGCGATACGGTCACCGGCGTCCTGCCGGAACCGCTTGACCAGCTGGTGGTCGACAGCGGTCATCGGCCGGCTCCCTGCGGAGCCCCGCCCGGCACCGACCAGGCGGCACCGTACTGCTGGTACAGATCCGCGGTGACCTTGCGGGCCGAGCGGATGAGCAGCGACTTGTCGAGCCGCCCGCGCCTGCGTCCGGCCAATTGCTCCGCCCCGGCCGGGTCGTCGGCGATGGTGCCGACGACCCGGGCTCCGGTCTGCGCGTGCACGAGCATGTCGTTGACCTGGCCGGCCAGCTTGCCGGCGTTGTTCGGGTCGGCGATCAGCACGACACCGATCATCGGCGTGGCCAGGGTCGCCGCGCCGCGCGGACCGCCGTGCAACTTGGCGGAGAGGGCCGCGGCCCTGTCCCGGACGCGGGCAATCGCCTCCGGCTCGGTTCGGGAGACGAGCAGGACGAGCGCCGCGTGCGGGAACAGTTCGACGGCGGGGGTGTCCCCGCTGATCCGCCCGCAGTCGGCGATGACGTCGGCGGGAGCGTGCGGCGAGTCGGCGAGGGCGGCGAAGGCCCGGCCGAGGGTGGGCCACAGTCCGGTCAGCCCGGCGGCATGCTCCGCGATGCCGAGCCCTACGAGAACTTCGAGGCCGCCGTTCAGCGGCTGGACATGGTCCCAGAGCTGGTCCGGGGCGAGGCCCCTGCGGGCCGTCGCGGCGATGGACAGCATGCCGGCGTTGGGGTTCAGCGGACCGCCGTGCGCCGCGGCGGAGCGGTAGACCAGGTCGCCGCCCGCCGGGTCGGTCTCGGCGAGCAGCGCACGGCGGGGCCAGACCGCCGCGAGGGCGACGGCCGTGGTGGTGACGCCGGGGGAACCCTTGTCGGCGGCGAGAACGATGAGCGCCATGGGTGTGCGTTCGCCTTCTACTCGCCGGACACGTGCACGATGGCGACCGCGCCACTCGCCGCGGCCCGGGCCACAGCGGCCGCGTCGTCCTGGTCGACGAGAAGCGTCAGGGAGAGGTTGCCGGTGCTGACGGTGGCGTCGCTCCTGTCGGCTTTGGTGTTGACCTTGGCGTTCTCGACGAGGAGGCCCCCGGAGGGGGTCGTACCGGAGTCGGATTCGCTGTCGTCGGAGCCCGCTGCGCTCTCCACGTTGTAGACGGCCACGGTGTCACCGGCCTTGATGTTCGACGGGTAGGTGCCCTCCTTGAGGGCCACGCCCACCGATGCCTTGCCGGCGGGCAGGCTCTCGCCCGCGGCGAACATCTGCCCCATCACGACGGTGTCGGCGTAGATCGTGGACTTCGCCTTGAGCTTCTTGAGGCTGTCCAGCTGTTCCCACCGGACGTAGTTGATGCTGTCGTCGGCGGCGACCATCACGGAGGTGGTGTTGCTGTCGCTGACGGACTCTCCGGTCGGGATGTCCTTCGTCACCTGGACGACCTCGATCCGGTCCCCTGCCTGCAACACCAACGTCGTCACGCCGAGCGCGCCGACCAGGATGAGCAGCACGGCAAGCGCGGCGAGTGCGGGTTTGCGCTCGCGTGGAGGGGTGGGAAGCCGTTCACCGACCGCCGGTTGAGCGGGACCGGCGGAACGCCCCGCGCCCGCCCCCGAACGCTCCTGGATCTTCACGCAACCGCTCCCCGTACACCCAAGAATCTGTGTCGCATCTCGCGCTTCTGACACTTCGCCCCTGCCCGCGGTGTCGGGCGCGCCAGGACAATTGATCGGCGCATGGGTGAGTGTCAGGCGCTGGCACCGTATCAGCCGCGCATAGGCCCCTCAAGGCGCACCCTGCGCATCGGGCTGCCCCCGACGCACCGTTGCCATCCGTAACGTGAGCTGCGTCGTTCGCCGTCGGCACAGCATCCGGGGGGGGTGGGCGCCTCGCTGTGCGCGAGCGAATCGGGCACGCCGTCACGTGGCGGTCATCACCCCTGCACGATTCGCTCACAAGGGCCCGGAACCGCCATGCCATGATCTGCACTGCCGTGGGAACGACGGCGAACGGGGGAGGAGTCACGGCAATGGCAGAAGCGATATCGGTGGAACTGCTCCCGGTCAGCGGGGCGGTGCTGGCCTCCGACGCACGTGTACTCCTCGGCGTCCGGGCCATCGGAGAGCGGGTCGGCTTCGACTACACGGACGACGCCGCCGTCACCGCACTGCTCACGGAACGCCTCCGCGCGGTGGAGGCCGCTGAGCGCAGCCGGCTGCACTTTCTGGCCACGCTGACCCTGATGGCCGCGGTGATACTGCCGTTCCTTCCGTCGACTGCGCCGCGCCTCGTCCCGGAGCCCGCCCTGGCGTACGCGGCCGCCGCCGTCCTGCTGCTCGTGAGTGTCGGCGTCATGGCTGTCACCCGCAGCCGCTGGAAGCGCGCACTGCATCATCCGGCCCTGGACGGCTACCGCGAGGTCCTGGGCGTGGCGCGCGCGCACGGCCTCCCGCTGACGCACGTACCTGCGTGGCTGGAGGGGCGCTCGCTGACGAGCGGTTCGAGTGGGGGCTCGGCGCGGGTCCCGACGTACGAGCGCGTGGAACCGATGCCTGCCACCCAGCCGACGCCCCCGACGGCGGCCGTTCCGCCGAAGCCCGCGGCGGTGACGTCGTACGAGTCGATCGCCGACAAGGGCGACTGGCACGACGAAGCGGGCTGCCTGATGGTGCTGGCCGGTGCCCTGGGGGTCATCTGGGCCGCGACCTCCGACCGGCCGATCGGCTACGGCGCGCTCGTCCTCGTACCGCTGGTGATCGCGACCTGGCTGGCGGGCCGCCGTCAGGGGCGCGAGAAGGAGCGGCTGAAGGAACAGGCGGTGGCTTACGTCAAGGCCGTCGCGGCGGCGCAGACGGCCGGAGCACCGGTACCGGAACTGTCACCTGTACTACGGAAGTTGCTGGACGAAGGACCCGCAGTGAGCGCACAGCGCGCAGAGACCGACCAAGGAGTTCAGTCCCCATGAAGCGTTCCGCAGTGTCCCTGGCCGCCGTGCTGACGGCCTGTTCCGGCACAGACAGCACGGTCGCCGAGCCCACGGCCACCGCTCCCAAGGCCACCGCTCCCCGACCCGGGCAGCCGACGCCCGCGGAGCAACTCGCGAAGCTCATGGTCACGGACGCCGAAGCCACCGGTCACACGGTGACGGAGCCCGACACCGAGTACGACTTCGCGAAGAGCCCGGACGAGGTGACCGTCACCGAACCGGGCTGCGCCCCGATCGTCCATGTCACCAACTACCTTCCCCTCGGCGAACCGGATGCCTTCCTGCGGCGCTTGGCCAAGCGGGACACCTCCATGTCCTCCACCATCACACTCGCCACCTACCCGGCCGGGAAGGCCGAGGCGGCGATGCAGGGGCTGGCCGAGGCGACGGCATCCTGCGAAGACGGCTTCACCGCGAAGTCGGCCGGCGCGACCCAGCCGTACGACACGGTGACCGGGGAGAGCGCTCCAGCGGGCGGCGACGAGTCCGTCGCCACCGCCTTCACCTTCGAGTACGAGGGCTTCCCGCAGACCGTTCGCACGCAGACCTTCCGCTTCGGCGACACGATCGCCACCTACTGCACCGTGGACACCGGCGCGTTCCTGAACGCCCGCCCGGGCGAGGCCAAGGTGCCGGCCGACCTCGTCAAGGCGCAGAACGCGAAGCTGGACTGACCGCGGTGACGTGTCCGCCCCGCGTGTGAGGCCGGGCATGACGAACGAGGAGGGACCATGCGTCCGGCGCCGGCCGTCTTCCCGATGCCGTCCGCTTTGGTGAAACCGAGTACGGCCCCGATACCGTCGGATCCCTTTACCCACCTGACAGCGCGCCCGCCCGAAGTTCGCTCTGGCGAAACCGGGAAGCCCCCGGATACCGTCAGTGCTCTTGACTGAACATCTGTCTCACGGGGAGCCCACTGTGAAGCGCCGCACCTTGTCCGTAGCCACCGCGCTGGCGGCCACCGCAGCCCTGCTGCTGTCGGCATGTGGCAGCAAGGACGACAAGTCCACCGCCAACGACAAGATCGCCGGGGCCGACCAGGCAACGGACACCCCGAAGGAATCACCAAAAGCCCCGGCAGCCCCGGCAGAGGACAAACCAGACGGCGTGGACGTGTCCCTGCCCAAGGACATGAACCTGGTCTTCGACTGGGACAAGCCGACCGACAAAAACCAAGCCGCGGCGATGGACGACGCGGCGAACTTCGTGCGCGCCATCTACCGAGGCGTCGACAAGAGCACGACCAAGGATGCAGCCATCACGGCCTACGCCACGGGCGACGGACTGCACTACGCAGAGACCCAAATCCAGAAAAGGGTCGATGGAGGCTGGACCGCCACAGGCACCCGGCGCCACTACCAGGCCACCACCCGGTCCGTACCGAGCGGGACCTCTGTGGAGGTCGCGTTCTGCGTGGACTCGACCCACTTCTACAGCAAGGAAGTCAAGACCGACAAGGTTGTGAAGAGCGAACCCGGCATCGACGCCTTCGACTACTTCAAAATCATCATGGTGAAGTTCCCTACAGGCTCGGACCTGTGGCAGGCGTCCGAGGTATTCGTGGAGATGAAGGCGGAGAAGTGCCAGTGAACAGATCACTGCGTTCGGGCTTCAACGCCAGCACCGCTGCCCTGATCCTGGTACTCGCCGCCTACGGCCTGGCAAAGCCGGCGCACGCGACGGAACTGCCGAACAACGGCTCCAACACTGACCAGCAAGGCGGCAGCGACGAGACCGGCATCTACGCCGCCGCACGCATCCAGTACTCCGGATCCGTGGCCAAGGACGGCAGTCGCGGGAACGTCACCTCCTCCGACGTCAACTGGACCCCACCCCCCTGCTGGTACGCCCCCTACCTCGGCGCCAAGGACTTCAAGGAAAAGATGTCCAAGGACATCGAGAGCCAGATGGGTGCGCCCGGGATGGGCGGTCACGCAGGCGCGGCCCTCGGCGAACTGCAGCGCCACTACGAAGACGAATACGGCTGGACCGACGCCCCGGGCTACAAGGACTACAACGTCGAAAAAGACGGCAAAGGCATGTTCTGGGCCGGCGTCGAGAACCCCAACGAACCAGACCTCCTCAAACGGAATTCCTGCAACGACCTCCCCTTCTGGGTCGACAACGGCGAGACCCCACCGGCCCGGTACGAAGAGGCCATCACCCCCGAGATACTCGCGGCCCTCGCCTACCAGCACATGCAACTCCCCGACACCGAGGTCACCATCGCCCCGGAGACCACCACCAAGGTGAACCTCCCGACCTGGGCCTGGCTGGACAGAGCCGTCTTCGACGAGGTTCAGGCCACCGCGGCCATCAACGCCCCCGGCTTCAACATCCAAGCCACAACCACCGCCCGACCCGTGGCCCTGAAGCTGGAACCAGGCACAGAAGACGCCGAGACCTACCCAGCCTCCGGCGAGTGCGCCATCAACGCCGACGGCTCCATCGGCGAGCCCTACGCCAAGGGCAAGTCCCACCAGACCCCGCCCTGCGGCCTCAAATACCTCCGCTCCTCCGGCAAGGGCACCTTCAACCTCCAGGCCACCATCACCTGGGAAATCGCCTGGACCGGCACCGGCGGCACCGGCGACGACCTCCCCGATGGCACCTTCGGCAACAACCAAGCCATCACCGTCCAGGAGATCCAGTCCGTCAACCGCTGAAGAGCCGATGACCTTCAGTGAGGCATCCCGGCACCTCCACACCCAGGCAGTACGCCGAGCGGCGGACAGCTGACGGAAGAGGTGGTGAAGACGCTGAACCAGCAACTGCACTGTGACGCCTGCACCGTGCACGGTGAACAACCACCCTGCGACTCATGGCCGGACCGCATGCCCTCACGAAGTTCGCTCTGGCGAAACCGGGAACGCCCCGGATACCGTCAGTGCTCTTGACTGAACATCTGTCTCACGGGGAGCCCAGCTTGAAACGCCGCACCTTGCCTGCCACCACACTCGCCGCGGCTGTAGCCGCAGCCCTGCTGCTGACGGCCTGTGGCAGCGAGGACGACAAGCCCACCGCCAACGACAAGATCGCCGGGGCAGACACCGGTCAGCCCGAGTCATCGTCGCCGAGCGCGAGCGCCTCCGGTCCTGCCGACCGGCCCGAGATCAACTTGCCGAACGATGTGGAGAACAGGTTCGAGACCTGGCAGACGGGCGACCCGACGAAAGACGCCGTACTGTCCGACGTGGCACAGATGGTCAACGCCGTCGACGACGCCATCCTCCGCAGGGACACCGACTCGGCGGCGGTCGCCTACTACCGCCAAGGCAGCGCGCTTCTGAGCGCCCAGAGGTGGATCCAGGCATGGCTTGACGAGGACATCAGTTTCACCGGCCTCACGCGCTACTTCGATCCCGACATCAAGGTCGCGGACAAGGACACGGCAGCAGTCGTCTACTGTGCAGACGAGAGCAAGGCCTATAACAAGGACCGTAAAACCGGCATTGTGGATAAGTCGCCTTCCGATGAGAGTCCGTACGTCACGTACAGCACGCAGCTGAAGAAGAACGACAAGGGAGTCTGGCAAACCACCGCTGTGGTGTCGAAGCGGGGGGACAAGACATGCGCAAGCTGATCCGCACCGCCGCCTTCGCCAGTGTTCTCTTCATAGCGGCCGGCACGTTCAGCGGCACCGCGAACGCCAAGGGGCCGGGTCAGTCCGAAACCGAGATCGACACCGACGGCGGTCGGTCCGGCAACACGCTGGTGTCCCGAATCACGTACTCCGGAAGCACCAAAGCCACTGCGGGCGGCTCAGGCGGTGTCACAGCAGTCGGTGACTGGACCCCGCCTGCCTGCTGGTACGAGCCCCGCTCCGCGCAGGAGTTCGCCAAGTACGTCGAGGACATGTACACCGAGACGGTCAACGCACCCGGCCAGCACAGCTACGCCAAGACCTCCGTCGGCATGTACCGGGACAAGTACAAGGACGGCACCTACAAGAACTACAACCTGGACAAGAAGGACCAGGGAACCTTCTGGGTCGCCGTCCGTGACGAGGACCGCTGGATGGAGCCCGAGGCGCAACTCTGCGACGAGCAGCCCTTCTGGGTGGAGAACGGTGACGCCCCTCCCGTCGAGAACGCCGTCACGCCGCAGATCCTCGCCGAACTCGCCTACAACCGTATCCAGCTCCCGACCACCGAGGTCACCCTCGCCCCAGCCCAGACCACGAAGGTCAACCTCCCCACCTGGGCATGGCTCGACAAGGCAAGGTTCCAGGAAGTCTCCGTCACCGCGGCCCTCGACATCGGCGCCCTCACCCTTCAGGCCACCACCACCGCCAGGCCGGTCTCCCTCAAGCTGGAGCCCGGTACGGCCGACGCCGAGACCTACCCCGCCTCCGGCGAGTGCGCCATCAACGCCGACGGCTCCATCGGCGAGCCCTACGCCAAGGGCAAGTCCGACCAGACCCCGCCCTGCGGCCTCAAATACCTCCGCTCCTCCGGCAACAGCACCTTCAACCTCCAGGCCACCATCACCTGGGACATCACCTGGACCGGCACCGGCAGCCCCGGCGGCAACCTCCCCGACGGCACCTTCGGCAACGACCAAGCCATCACCGTCCAAGAAATCCAGTCCGTCAACCGGTGAGCCAACGACGCCCAGCAACATCAGCCCCCCAACCCATCGTGTGTTCAGCGGTGCGCTGTCATCACGAGCAGAAGATCGGGCGCACCAAGACATGGTCGAAGGTTGGCCGGAGCCGGGTCATGCGTACCCAGACGGCGCACCGAAGAAATCGAATCCGCACACGTAGATGTCGCACTGAGAAGGAGCACAGCCGTGGGCTTCAAGGGCATGGACGATGTCCAGGCTCCCAAACTGGCAGCAGCCGTCGACGTATTGGGAGGTACGCTCAGTATACAGGGTGGCCTGATCAGCGGAATTCTGGATAAGTGGAACGCCAAGGCAGAAGGCGTTTCCGACTTCCCCAAGAAGGCCAGCTGGGCAGAGGACGAGGCCAAGGACATTCGACGCCGCTTGGGAATCTCCTTGGACGACCCCGAGGCCACGCTCACGTTCGCCGGTCTGGCCGGCGTACTGGAGACTTGGCAGGAATTCAAGGACGGCACACTCAAGGACATCAAGACCCCCTTCAAGGCCCTGAAGATCCCAACAGCAATCGAGGCATCTCTAAGGCTGTACAAGATGTGGGCTCAAGGACAGAACGTCGACGGGGCGCGAGCGGTCTACGAGCTGAATAAGTATTTCGGGTCGGCCGCCTCCCGAATCAAGACTACCCGCGGCGAGCTGCTGAACGAGCTACTCAAAGCTCAGAGGCTGAGGAATCTCTATAAAGAGCCCTGGAAGTGGCAGCAGGCCGTACGGGCCGCAGCCGTCAAGCTCAAGATTCCATTCGCCGAAAAACTCTTCGCGAACGCACCGGGCGCGGGAATGCTTGCTCGCCGCGTCTTTCTGCCTCTAACGGTTCTGCATGGCGTAAAACAGATGTTCCTCCCTGACCACCAAGGAGCCCAGGGATGGGTAGACCGCGGCATGGGTGGAATTGAGGCCGCTGGCGCCGTTGCCGTACTTGGTGGCGCCGGCATGGCAACAGCGCTTGGCGCTTCTGCCACGGTGGCCGCCGCCGTCCCGGTCGTAGGCTGGGTCGCTCTCGGCGTAGCCGGAGCCTACTTCCTGGGAAGCTGGGCCTGGGACAAGTGGGGCGACGACATCAAGGCAGGAGCCAAAGATGCCTGGAATGCCACGACGGAGTGGGCCGGTAGAACGAAGGGCAAAGCGGAGGAAATCGCCAACGAGGCAAAAAGTGCGGTGACTAATCTGGTCCCCAACACCATCCGCAGATACAAATTCTGGTAACTGAGCATTGGATAGATGATATGCGCAGCCCTGATATCGACATGGACCTGCAAGAGTTCCGGGAGATCCTGAGCGAATCCCTGAAGGACGGGGGAACTCAGCACTTGCTCAGGCTCACCGACGAAGAAATCGCCGTCCTCGATCCCGAGTCACTGACGGAATGCGTGGCTCCCACCCCCAGGCTTGGCGAACTTTCGGCACAGGAGCGCGAATGGGCCTACGCCACCGCCCTTCGCTCCCTGGTGTCGCGAGAAGCCGTGGAGGTGGGGAACATCGATGAACTGGACGCAGTCCTTCGTAAAGCTCAGGGCTCCGACGAGGCCGAGGTGGCCACGACTCCCTCGGGCATTGACCTCGACCTTCGCATCACCCCGGAGGTCAGCCTCGCACTGACCCTGCGCCGAACGGCCACCCGGGCCCTCGCTGTGGAGCAGCACACCTCGGCCGGTGTCACTCATGCACTGGTCTACATCCATTCCGAGGACCTCTACCTGGTGGAACGCGTAACGGCGGGCGGGCTTCACGCCTTCACCCTGGCGAGCTCCACAGATGATGCGGCAAGGTTGGTCCAACTGTTCGTCGACCCCTTCGAGGTGGCAGACAAGGACAGCCACATCCACCATCTGACGCCGGAACAGATCACTGAGGAGAAAGTCGGCCGTCCGCTGACAGAAGCAATCAACTCCGCCATCGTGGTGGGGCAGATCGTACTTTTGACGGATCGCCCCGGCCCACTCCTCACAACTTACGCCACCGATCGTGCGGTGTGGAGCGTCTTCGTGGCGTCCCCCAATTCGCCAAGCGGAATCGAAGCTCGAGCGGTCGGAAAGCCCACACTGAACAGAATGATCAGCCGATTGCTGAGCCAGGAGCAATCCGAGGAGACGAAGTGAGCCGAGAGACGGAGTGCCGCGAGGATTTCCGTAAGCTAAAGAAATACGCAGACGAAATCGAACGGTCCTGCGACAACGTTCAACTGCTGTGCGGTGAGGAGACCTGGAAGGGCCCCAAGAGCGATCGCTTTCGAAGCGAGTGGGTCACGCACAAGAAACAGATAAAGAATGCGCTTGTGGACGCCCGAGCCGCCATGGCTAGCGCGCTCAAACGCGTAGAGCAGGAAGAAGCCGAGAAGAAGAAGCCGGGGAACGGGAACTAGCTTCATGGTAAGCCAGCAACAGTCGAACTCCGACCTCGCAGTGACTCCCTGCGGGACACGTCGGCTTGTCGCTGTTTTTGTTGACGCGGCGATTGCCATCCTAGTCGGCTTCGCAGCGGGAGCGGCAGCCGGTATCGGGGCGCTGAACGATATCCCTCATATTTACCTCAGCTCTCCCACTGTGTGGGGAGCAGCTTTCGGCGGTGGAATCGCGCTGTCACTCTGCAACCAAGTACTACTCACGTGGGCGGCTCACGCAAGCCTGGGAAAGGCAGTGGCGGGCCTGCGTGTGGTCCGGACATCCGACGGCGGCCGCCCGGGATTTATCCGCCTCTGCAGGCGCTGGCTGTTCGGATTCTATTGGATGATCGTCTTCGTTCCTATACACGTGGCTGCGGACAGCAATGTGGAGCAGCAGGACGCGGTGGGACTGCGCGTGGTGCGCCGGGGCCGAGGAATGACAATCGGATGACGAGTCAGAAGGATTTGCGATAGTGTCGGCTCGGCGGACGGATGGTTCGCCCATCTTCGACACACGGGGAGGCAGATCGTGACGCTCAAAGGCGCGGACACTACTCGACTTCGCGGTCTTTCCACGACTTTCAAGACCCAGCACAAGAACCTTGACGACCTGATCAGGGCAATCTCAAACGGAACCAGGGACAGCGAGGACTTCTGGAAGGGCCCGCGAGCCAACCGCTTCAGGGACGAATGGGACAAGCTGAAGCCGTCACTCGTCCATTTCCTCGAGTCGCTTGAAAATGCACGTAAGGAAACCAACGACGCAGCCGACGCAAACGACCGTATCAACGACTAGTTGTTTTCTGTTCCGTCTGCTTTCAAGGTGACGTGGTGAGGGCCGGACACCCATCGGGTGTCCGGCCCTCACCACCTCGTGTTCCGTTTGCGTTCAGTCCGGAAGGACTGCCTGAGCCGGCATGGCTTCCCCGCCCTGCACAAAGAGTCCACGACCGGTTGGCCCGCCGCCGACGTTCCCCGGCAAGCGGATGCTGAACATCTCCCCGTCCTGGGAGCCCTGAGGGGAGAGCAGCAGTCCGTTCCTGGACCGGCGCGCCTGCACTACGAAACCCCGGTACTGGGAGGACAGCGTGTCGACCGCTCCAGCCGCGACGAGTCCCATGCCACCGTCCATACCGCGGCGCAATACATCTTCCAGCGCTTCGTCGAGCGGGGTGTCGTAGAGCAACTCAGCGTCATCGACCAGCACGACGTACGGGCCTCGCGCGCCGCCGGTCAGCGCCTCCAAATCGTCCGCCCTGCTGTCGCTGTCCAGGCAGCCGAGGACCCCCGACCGGGGGGCCAGTTCACGCAACGGTGAGCGGCGCGGAGTCACCAGGATGACCTCGGTGCCCCGCTGCAGCAGCGATTGAGCCGCTGTCACCAACGTGCTGGATCGGCCGGATTTCGGCGGTCCGGAGATGACGAACCCAGGACCCGCTTCCTCCAGGTCCGCGCCCAGGAGCCGCAGTTCGTCGCCGCCCACGGCAAAGAGGGTCCACAGGGGCGACGAAGGAACGAAGTCGGGCTGCAGCGCCATCGCTTCGGAGCCCTTGATCCGGCTGGGAAGCACATCCACGCGGATCGGACGCTGGTACGGCGTCGGGCGAACGGCTTGTCGACGCGGCGCCCGCGCGATCCCCTGCAGTACAGCCACCTGCGCCTGACCGGAGGGGTTCTCGGCGAGCAGAGCGATCTGGCTCTCCTGCACGCCGTCGTCGGTCGCCCTGAGGGCTCGTCCAGCGGGGATCTCCTTGGGGACATCCTTCGTGGCCATGCCCGCCAGCGAGTAGTCGGACGGATCGGCGAGACGCAGCACGAGACGGTCACTGAAGGTGCTCGAGATCTCGCCCGTCAGCCCGCTCCGGTCAGTGGTGAGGACCACCTTCACGCCTACCGCCGCGCCTTCTCTGAACACGCGCTTCGCCGACTCGACGAGCCGACCGTAATCGTAGTTCTCGAAGGCCAGCCGGAAAGCGTCCCACCCATCGAGCAGGAGCACCATCCACGGCAGTCGCTCCGCAGGTTGGGTGGCCATGCGTTGCTCAACAGCACTGGACTGTCCCTTTTCGGCGAGGAGCAGTTGGCGCCGGGACACTTCCGCCAGCAGCCGTCCCAGAAGCCGGTCCACCCGCGCCGTCTCGTCCCGGGTCACCACGGCCCCGCAGTGAGGTAGGCCGGTGAGGGGGAGAAGCGCATTGGCTCCGCAGTCGATGCCGTAGAGGTGGACGTCGCTCGGCGAACAATTCTGGGCAATGGCTCCCGCGATCGTGCGCAGGGCGGTCGAGCGGCCGGACCGGGGTCCGCCAGCGATCATCAGATGCTCGCCGTCGGCCAGGTCCAGTGCCAATGCTGCCCGGGCCTGCCGTGCCGGAAGGTCGGTGAGACCGAAGCGGATAGGTGCCACCGAGTCCTCGCTCGCCTGCTTGGCCGGCAGCATGGCCACATCGGACAACACCACATGCGTCGGGATGGGTGGCAGCCACGGGCTGCGTGGCTGGGCCGTGCCCAGCCGCTCGGCGGCGTCCCTGATCGCGTCCACCAGGACGGCGAGGTCCGTGACCATCGTTCCGTCGTCATCGCCGTTCTGCGTGACACGCGGCATGGGACGCCCGTAAGCCGCCCAGTCGAGGAGGTTCACCGTCACCTCAGGGGCGCTTTCCGCGCCCGGGCGCCGACCACCGATCCGCGCGGACTGCACACCGGCCAGCGACTGCGAACCGGACCGCACGTAGCACCGGCCCGGTGTGGCCTTGGAGATGCTGCCGGCGTCGGCCGCGTCAATGACGTCACGTGACTCATCCGCGTTCGTCACGCGTAGGGCTATACGAAGGTTCGTGTTGGCTCGGATGTCCGCGCTGACCACACCCGCGGGGCGTTGGGTGGCCAGCATTAGGTGCACGCCCAGCGAGCGGCCACGCCGCGCGATGTCCACCAGGCCTGCGATGAAGTCGGGCAACTCGGCGACCAGCGACGCGAACTCGTCGATGATGAGCACCAGCCGTGGCATGGGCTCGAGCTCCGGACGCAGGCGCCGGGCGTCGTTGTAGTCCTCAATGTCCTTCGTCGCCGCGTCGAAGAGGATCTCCTCTCGGCGCCGCAACTCGGCTGCGAGCGAGGCGAGCGCCCGTTCCGTCAAGTGCGCGTCGAGGTCGCTCACCATGCCGACGGTGTGCGGCAGCCGGGCGCAGTCCTGGAACGCACTGCCGCCTTTGTAGTCGATCAAGACAAAGTTGAGTGCGTCCGGGGTGTTGCCCACGGCCAGCGAGGCGATGATCGTCTGAAGAAGTTCCGACTTGCCCGCGCCCGTGGTGCCCGCGATCAGTGCGTGCGGGCCGTCCCTGCGGATGTCCAGGACGAACGCGCCGTCGGAGGCCAGACCGATCGGCGCTGCCGTCGTGGATCCGCCCCGCTGCCAGATGGCCGCGATGTCCGCTCCGGTCGGATTGGGCATGCTCAGCAGGTTGAGCAGCCGCGCGGCACTCGGCAATGCGCTGTCCGCGTCGTCGCGGCTGACGTCCCGCACGGGTGCCAGAGCGCGGGCTACCCGATCGCACCAGGCGACCGATACCTGGTCTGCCAGAACTTCGCCCGCCGACTCGTAGCCGTACCCCCGCAAGTGGATCCGGCTGGGCGACTGCGGCGTCCAGCAGATGGCCGCACGGCACTCCTCGGGCAGCAGTCGCTCGTCCTCATCGACGCACAGCGCGAAGATTCCGTGGCTCGGTCCTTCCTGCAGGAGCTGTGGAACGCCGGGCACTCGGCGCAGAAGTCGTGCGCCGTCAAGGACTATCAGCACGTGCGGGTCCGGCCGCAACGCCCTGATGCCACCGTTCTCCCGCGCAAATGCCTGACGGCGCGCCAGTTCTGTCTGAAGCTCGTTGACCCTCCGCGACACGGAGTCCGCATCCGTGCCCACCAGAGCGATACAGTTCTGCCCCTGTTGCGGCCTCGTGTGCGGCAACCACTGGGCCCAGGTCCAGTTGGTGGCGGCATCGGGTAGTGAGGAGAGGACCACCACGGACAGGTCGCGCGGGCTGTGGAGTACGGCCGCCTGCGCGGTGAGCCACCGCGCGGTGGAGGACGCCTGGGCCCTGTCTCCGGCGATGCCGACGACCCCGAGTTCAGCGAAGGGAAGAGCCAGCGGCACGTTGGTCACAACTGGAGGTTCGGGCTCCAACACATCCGAAGCCGCACCTCGGGCATTCAACAGGTCAATCTCCGCCTGCAGATCACTGAATCCCACGCGCAGGTGCATGGCGTCGGAATCCGTGATGCGACGTTCCCACAGGCGCCTGCGGGGCCCAGTAGCGAACAGCAGCAACTGCCCCGGATCGGGGTAGGCATCGCGACGCCGCTTCTGGTCCTGCTCACCAAGCCGTGCGAGCTCGGCTTCCTGCTCCTGCTTGGCCTTCTTGTACTCCTTCATGGCGGCCCGGTACTTCTTCTTCCCGTGCCGCCGGTCGCTCAGCCACTGGCCGAGCATCATCAGAGGTGAGAGGAGGCAGAACAACAACATATAGATCGTCTTGGTGACGAAGTACATGCCAAGGCCGAAGAACAACGGCATCAGCATGGAAATGAGCTGAAGGCGTATCCCTTCGTCCTTGCCCGGCGGGGCCGGAACGACGAGCCTCGGCCGTGGCACGGGAGACGTCAGGCGCGGCGGACGGTTGTAAGCAAGTCCCCCTTCTCCCATGGGAGAAAGGTGGGCATCGGGTTCGCCTGGCTCGGCTAGGCTGAAGAGCGATTCACCGGTCCTGAGCAACATGCCCGCTTCCCACTGCCGGGCTCCGGTCACCGGCTCGTCGTCGAGCAGCAACTCGACGCCGGCAACAGACGTGACCTCGACGTTCCCCTTGATATCGACCGACACGCGCACCGCCTGCGGCGCGAGGAAAACGTCGTCATCGACGGCCAGTGTGTTGGTGGAGGCGGAGCCGATAGCCGTGACACCGACGGAGAGCCGCGCGACCCGCCCCGAGCCCGGGCCACCGATGACCCTGATCTCGTACCTACCTGCCGGTTCACCTACCCCCAAGAAGGGGCCGATGGCAGCGTCGACCGTGAGGCGGGACCCGTCCCTGAGCGCCTCGCCCGCTGCAGCGGTGGGCGAAAACGGGCGTCCGTCGATCCACAGAGCAGTCTCCGCGGCCGCTCTTCCTCTCCACGGCAGTTGTCGCCCTGGAAAGGGGGTCACCACGCCCGAAGTAGGGAACTGGAGAGCTGCGCCGCCTCGCTGGAGGCGTCTCACCGCCTCGGCCACCTCGGCGGCGGTCGCGCCCTCGCCAACGCTGATCATCGCGTCTTGGGCTGCAGCTCCTTCCCAGACCAAGGTCGCCCGCACCTGCATCGAGACCTGCCCCCTCCCCTTCGGATCCGCCAGTCCCGATCAGAAAATACGCTAGTCGGCGTCCTCGATCGGGACATGGGGAGCGAATGCGCGCACAGCATTCACCAGACGCTCGCGATCAAGGGTCCACAGGTTGATGTGCCTGCTCGCTCGAAAAAGCTCGTGGTCGATGTGCGGTGCGAGTCGGCCGGTCTGCTCCCGAGCGAGGGAAGCGTTCGGGCCCGGCAGGTCCGGCGCTCCTGCCCGCCGTCGCAGACCGATGTAGTTCATGTGCTTGAGATCGGCAGTCTTCTGCTGCCACACGACCACCGCCGCGATGTCCCTCCAAGGCACGAAGGCGGTCTGCTTCTCGTGGCGCGCGGGGGCGCCTCCCAACGTCACGCCCTGGTCGTCGACCCTGAACGCGACAAGTCGCTTGGCCCAGGCTCCACTCAGGAGCTGAAAGGGACTCCAGGTGTAGTGGACTTCGTAAACAGGCGAAGCGGATGCGGACATCAGCGCGTCTCTCCTTCGGTGTACGACCTGGCTGTCGCAGACACAGTAGTGACCGCCGGGCTACATGACCTTCGGCATCCGAGCCTCTGGGTTCCCCGAGTCCTTGCTGTCCGCCCCGTGGGTCGGGCCGTCCCGCGTCGGAATCACCACACCGGCGTCGCCGGAGTGCACCCACCATCGTTCTCCTCGGCACGTGCCGACGTCGCGAGTTACTCAGGCCCCTTTGCTCTTGGGCTCGTCGACTCCGATCGGCTGGATGGCGTGCCCCCTTCCCCGTGCGCCGCCGCTGCCCCGCAACGCATAGTCCCGCCGCTCACGCCTGATCCCTACGGCCCCAGCAGCTCCACCCTCACATCCGCCGGGAACCCGGTCGTCGGGCCCACCCGGCGGGCGAACTCGGCCACGGCCGCCAGCTGGGTGTCGCCGAGACTGAAGTCGAGGGTGGTGAAGTACCGCTCCAGGACCCGCTCGTCGAACGCCTCCCAGCGGGCCGCCTGCTCGGCGACCTTGGTGACCTCCTCCAGGGAGAGGTTGCGGGAGGCGAGGAACGCCTCGTGCACCTGGCGGGTGATGTGGGGCTCGCGCTCCGCGTAGTCCCGGCGGGCCGCCCAGACGGCGAAGACGAACGGCAGCCCCGTCCACTCCTTCCACAGCGTGCCGAGGTCGTGCACGGTCAGTCCGTACTTCGGCCCGTCGAGCAGGTTCGCCCGCAGCGCCGCGTCGCCGATGAGGACGGCCGCGTCGGCCTCCTGCATCATCAGGCTGAGGTCGGGCGGGCACCTGTAGTAGTCGGGTCGCACGCCGAAACGGTCCGCCAGCAGCAGCTGCGCGAGGCGTACGGAGGTGCGCGAGGTGGAGCCCAGGGCCACCCGGCGTCCGTCCAGCTCGTCCAGCGGGACCTGGGAGACGATCACGCAGGACATCACCGGTCCGTCGCAGCCGACGGCGATGTCCGGGAAGGCGACGAGGTCGTCGGCGTTCTTCAGGAACTCGACGAGGGTGATCGGCCCGATGTCGAGGTCCCCCCGCACCAGCTGCTCGCTGAGCTTCTCGGGGGTGTCCTTCGTCAGCTCGAAGTCCAGCAGCGTTCCCGTTCTGGCGAGCCCCCAGTACAGGGGCAGGCAGTTCAGGAACTGGATGTGACCGACGCGCGGCCGCGTGCGAGAAATGTCCACATCGAGAGGCTAGACCCCGTGGGGTAGGGTTCAGGCTTCTGGGGTCCCCCTCTTGACGTCAACGTCGACAAGGCGTTCAAACATCAGGATGACGTGATCTTGACCTCTATTGCTTTCGGCTGCCCGCGTGCTAGGCTCGCCGCAAGTTGCAGTTTGGTTTCCCTTGCAGTAAAGAGCCTGCGGAGCATGTGACCGCGGGCTCTCGACGTTCTCGGACAGATGCAGTTGTGCAGAACTCAATCTTCACACTTGCTGGTTCTGGAGCAGGGCAACCCTTTGGGCCCAAGGAGGGCTTATGGCTACCGGAACCGTGAAGTGGTTCAACGCCGAAAAGGGCTTTGGTTTCATCGCCCAGGAAGGCGGCGGCCCCGACGTCTTCGTCCACTACTCCGCGATCAATGCGACCGGCTTCCGGTCCCTTGAGGAGAACCAGCACGTGACCTTCGACGTGACCCAGGGCCCGAAGGGCCCGCAGGCGGAGAACGTCGTCCCGGTCTGATCCTCTGATCCAGGATCGAGTGCAACACCCAAGGAGCCCCGCGCCATCCGGCGACGGGGCTCCTGCCTTTTCGCGCGCCTCCCGCCCTTCGCGCGAAAGGGAACTCTCGGGAATTCCGAGAGGAAGGCGGCGGTACCGCCTTTTCTGACGCGACCGATCACGACGGACGGGGCCGGAACACCGTCGCCGGGTCCCGGTCGGCCGGACCGCACGCGCACCACGACCACCACGGGGCCGTCGTCACCGATGCACCACCGCCCCCGCCTCCCACCCCCGCCTCCCGCCTCCCGGCGAGGCGCCCCCTGCACCAGCCGCACCGTCCAGCGGTCGCCGCCGGGCGGGGCGGCCTCCGTCCACGTCCCTCTCGGCCCGAACCGGATCTCCGGAGCGCGATCACTCGCCGTAGAGGGCCTCCACCTCGCCGGCGAAGTCCCGCAGGATGGCGTCCCGGCGGAGCTTCATCGAAGGGGTCAGATGGCCGGCCGACTCCGTGAAGTCGGTGGGCAGGACGGTGAAGCGGCGGATGGACTCGGGACGGGAGACGAGTCTGTTGGCCTCGTCGACCGCGCGCTGCAGGACCGCCCGCAGGTCCGCGTCGTCGACGAGGAGCTCGGGCGGCACCGGGTGCTTGCCGTTCATCTGCCGCCAGTGGGTGATGCCGTCGGCGTCGAGGGTGAACAGCGCGGATATGTAGGGGCGGCGGTCGCCGACGACGAGGCAGTGGGAGATCAGGGGGTGGGAGCGGAGCCAGTTCTCCAGCGGCGCCGGGGCCATGTTCTTGCCGCCCGCGGTGATCAGGATCTCCTTCTTGCGGCCGGTGATGGTGAGGTAGCCGTCGTCGTCCAGCCGGCCGATGTCGCCCGTCGGGAACCAGCCGTCCGGCGACGCCGGGACCACGCCCGCGTGCGGGTCCCAGTAACCGCGGAGGACCTGGCCGCCCGCGAGCAGGATCTCGCCGTCCGCCGCGATCCGCACCCGGGTGCCGGGCAGCGGCCAGCCGACCGTGCCGAGCCGGGGTCTGAGCGGGGGTGTCAGGGTCGCCGCGCCGGTCGTCTCGGACAGCCCGTAGCCCTCGTACACGTCGATGCCCGCGCCCGCGTAGAACGCGGCCAGGTCGCGGCCGAGCGGGGAGCCGCCGCAGACGACGTAGCGGATCCTGCCGCCCAGCGCGTTGCGGATCCGGCGGTAGACCAGCGGGTCGTAGAACGCGCGGGACGCCTTCAACGAGGCGCCGGGGCCGGAACCGGTGCCGCTGAGCCGGGCCACCGCCGCCTCGCCGTAGCGGCGGGCGACCTTCGCGGCGCGATCGAACGCCGGTGCCCTGCCGCCGCGTTCGGCGGCGGCGCGGGCGCTGTTGTAGACCTTCTCCAGCATGTACGGGATGGCCAGCAGGAAGGTGGGCCGGAAGGCCGCCAGATCGGCCAGCAGGTCCTCCGCCCTCAGGCTTGGCGCGTGCCCCAGTCTGACCCTGGCGCGCACACAGGCCACGGCCACCATCCGGCCGAACACATGGGAGAGCGGCAGGAAGAGGAGGGTGGACGCCTCCTCGCTCGTACGCGCCTTGAAAACGGGGTAGAGGAGCTCGATCGCGTTGTCGACCTCCGCCAGGAAGTTGCCGTGGGTCAGCGCGCAGCCCTTGGGGCGGCCCGTGGTGCCCGAGGTGTAGGTGAGGGTCGCCAGCGTGTCCGGGCCCAGCATCCCGCGGCGCACGTCGACCTCCGTGTCCGGCACCGGCTGCCCCAGTTCCGCGAGCCGGGCCACGTGGTCCTTCTCGATGACCCACAGGTGCCGCAGGTCGGGCAGGTGCGGGAGTTCGGGCCCGATCGCCGCCGCCTGGCCGGCCGTCTCGGTCACCAGCGCGACCGCGCCGGAGTCCTGGAGGATCCAGCGGGTCTGGAAGACGGACGAGGTCGGGTACACGGGGACGCTCACCAGCCCGGCGGCCCAGGCGGCGAAGTCGAGGAGCGTCCACTCGTACGACGTCTGCGCCATGATCGCGATGCGGTCGCCCGGCACGAGCCCCTCGGCGATCATTCCCTTCGCCACGGCGAGCACCTGTGCGGCGAACTCCGCCGCCGTGACGTGCGTCCAGTTTCCCTCGTCGTCGCGGCGACTGAGGACCGGGCGGTCCGGCTCCGCGGTCGCGTTCTCGAACGGCAGGTCGGCCAGCGAGCCGTGCGACACCGGCGGCACCAGCGACGGCACGGCGACCTCCCGCACCTCGCCGTCCAGCCGCCGCGTCTCGGGCTCGACGAGGACCGGTCCGGCGTCGGGGTCGTATTCCAGCGATGACTCTGACGCCTGTGGCGGTACGGGCGTGGAAGAGTACGAGATGGGCATGGCAGCTCCTGGGGCCTGCAGCGCGGTACGGCTCCGCTGCATGAGGTACGCATGACGCCTACGGAGGCGTTCACCGGCGAGGCGTGCTGGGGGCGTCCCCGGCGGTCAGGTGGCAGATCGTACGGCTCCGACGTGGGGAGGTCGTGCGGGTTCGACGATGTTCCGGAGCCGGGGATGTGGAGTACCGGAGGCCTCGCGGCACCCCCACTCACCTGCGGTGACCCTACTGAGGAGTAGGGAGCGCCGGTCCCGGCCCGGTGACCGACGCGGCACACCGCGCCCGCGAGCCGGCGGATGCCGTGGCGCCCGCGCGGGCGGCCCTCAGTCTCCCGGCGGGCTCCAGTGCCGTCCTTCCAGCAGGTCGCCGAGGCCCGACCACGCAAAGTTCATCAGGGTCCTCGCCGCCTGGTGGGCCGTGACGTGCGGGGTGGCGTTGGCCCACTCGGCCAGTGACTCCGCGGCGCCGACCAGGGCCTGGGCGAGCCCGGCGAACTCGGGCTCGGGCAGCCCGGGGTCCTGGCGGGCGTCGCGGGCCGCCTCGGCGATCAGCCGGGTGACGAAGGTGACGATGTCCGCGCGCATCGCCGTGACCTCGGCGGCGAACGCCTCTCCGTGGGTGCGGGCCTGGAGGTGCAGCACGGACCAGCCGTCGGGATGCCGGGCGGTGTGGGTGAAGAACGCCAGCAGCCCGTCCCAGAGCCGGCGGTCGGCCGGCGTGTCGGGCCGCACGCCGGCCTGGACGGCTTCGAAGAGCGCCTGCGCCTCGCGGCGGATGCAGGCGGTGAAGAGATCGTCCTTGGAGTTCAGGTAGAGGTACACCAGCGGCTTGGAGACACCGGCCAGTTCGGCGATGTCGTCCATCGACGCCGCGATGTACCCCCGTTGCCCGAAGATCTGTACGGCGGCGTCCAGCATCTGCTGCTCACGGACCGCACGCGGCATCCGCTTGGTCTTCACGGCACCCATGCGGTTCAGCGTACGGTCCGCGCGGCAGGCGGCCGACGGCAGGACGGGGCGGGTCGCACGCCGCCCCGGTCGCGAACTCAGGCGGCGACGGCCACCCGGTCCCGCTCCTCCACGGGCGAGCTGCCCGCGTTGTCGTACGCCTCCCGGTCGAGCAGGCCCTCGCGGGCCGCCACGACGACCGGCACCAGCGCCTGCCCGGCCACGTCGGTGGCGGTGCGGATCATGTCCAGGACCGGGTCGACGGCGAGCAGCAGGCCGACGCCCTCCATGGGCAGGCCGAGCGTGGACAGGGTGAGCGTCAGCATGACGGTGGCGCCGGTCAGACCGGCCGTGGCGGCGGAGCCGATCACCGACACGAACGCGATCAGCAGGTAGTCACCGACGCCGAGCGGGATGTCGAAGATCTGCGCGACGAAGATCGCGGCGGATGGCGGGGTAGATCGCGGCGCAGCCGTCCGTCTTCGTGGTCGCGCCGAAGGGCGCGTACTCCCGCGGCACGCCGAGGCGCTCGGTGACGCGCTGGGTCAGCGGCATGGTGCCCACGGACGACCGGAGAGGTCTGACCCTCACAGCACTCTCAGGAGGTCCGGCCCTGCGCCCGCGCCGCGTCGTCCGCGCCGTCCTCCTGGGTGCGGTCGGCCTCGAAGCCGGCCTTGACGCGCTCCACCTTCCGCACGATCTGCACCGATGCCCGGTCCCGCTCGCCGCGCAGCGCGACGAAGCTGATCGGCGCCGAGAGGACGAGGGCGAGCAGCACCACCCAGATGCCGTTGGAGGCGCCGAGTCCGCGCGGGGCGACGCCGGAGTAGACGAGGCCCCAGACGACCACGAGGCAGCCCACGAAGATCCCGAGGCGCATCAGCGAGTAGCGGAGCATCTCAATCCACTCTTCCGTGTCGAAAGGCCAGAACCGCCCAAAGGGCACCGCCCAGTGAAGCACGCCCGGCAGTCGATCTTGCATGGGGGTGCACACGACGGGCATGTGCGGGAACTCACCACACCCCGTGGCAGGTTGCGGGCCGACGACGGTCAGTGCAGCGGCAGCAGCATGACGACGTCGTCGCGGTCGTCGCCGGGAGCGACGCGTATCGCGTCGGGGACGCGGCCGACCTCCTTGTAGCCGCAGGAGCCGTAGAAGCGCTCCAGCCCCATGCCGCTCCGGCAGGTCAGCCGTATCGCCTCGATGCCCTCGAATCCGCGGGCCGCGTCGGCGGCGGCGGCCAGCAGGTCCCGGCCGTACCCCTCGCCCTGGTGGCGCGGGTGCACCATCACCGTGTAGAGCCAGAGCCAGTGCCCCATCAGCCGGTGCGTGTTGAAGGTGAGGAACGCGGTCGCCGCGACCCGGCCCTGCTCGTCGAATCCGGCGAGCAGGCGGCAGCGCCCCTCGGCCATCGCCACCAACTGCCTGACCAGCTCGGGGCGTACCGCCTCCCGCGTCACGGGCGGGACGAATCCGACGGCTCCACCGGCGTTGGTGACGTCCGTCCAGAGGTCGAGCAGACCGTCGCGCAGGGAGCGGTCCACGGCGGGATCGAGCGTGAACGTAAGGGGCATGGCGCGATGGTATCTATTACACCCCCGCGTGGCGAGAGCCGTCCGCCGAGCGATGACGTCCGAGCGATGACGGTCGCCGGGCGGTCAGATCCGCATCGGCTGCGGCGCCTCACGACGCGCCGGTTCCGGGCCCTCGAACTCGCGGATGATCTCGTACCGCGTGTTGCGCTCCACCGGGCGGAAGCCCGCGTCGCGGATGAGGTCCAGCAGGTCGTCGCGGGTGAGCTTGTTCGGCGTGCCGTAGTTGTCGGCGTCGTGCGTGATCTTGTACTCGACGACCGAACCGTCCATGTCGTCCGCGCCGTGCTGGAGGGCGAGCTGCGCGGTCTGGACGCCGTGCATCACCCAGAAGACCTTGACGTGCGGGACGTTGTCGAAGAGCAGGCGCGAGACGGCGAACGTCTTCAGGGCCTCCAGCGGGGTCGCCATGGCCGTGCGGGCCTGGAGGCGGTTGCGGACCTTGCCGTCCTTCACGTCGACGAAGTCGTGCTGGTAGCGCAGCGGGATGAAGACCTGGAAACCGCCGGTCTCGTCCTGGAGTTCACGCAGCCGCAGGACGTGGTCGACACGGTGGCGGGGCTCCTCGATGTGCCCGTAGAGCATGGTGGAGGGGGTCTTGAGTCCCTTCTCGTGCGCCAGCCGGTGGATGCGCGACCAGTCCTCCCAGTGGGTGCGGTGGTCCACGATGTGCTGCCGGACTTCCCAGTCGAAGATCTCCGCGCCACCGCCGGTGAGCGACTCCAGACCGGCGTCGATCAGCTCGTCGAGGATCTCCGAGGCGGACAGGCCGGAGATGGTCTCGAAGTGGTGGATCTCGGTGGCCGTGAAGGCCTTCAGCGAGACGTTCGGGAGGGCGGCCTTCAACTCGCGCAGGGAGCGCGGGTAGTAGCGCCACGGCAGGTTGGGGTGCAGACCGTTGACGATGTGCAGCTCGGTGAGGTTGTCGGCCTCCATCGACTTGGCGAGCCGCACGGCCTCCTCGATGCGCATCGTGTACGCGTCCTTCTCCCCCGGCTTGCGCTGGAAGGAGCAGTACGCGCAGGAGGCCGTACAGACGTTGGTCATGTTGAGGTGGCGGTTGACGTTGAAGTGCACGACGTCGCCGTTCTTGCGGGTGCGCACCTCGTGGGCGAGGCCGCCGAGCCAGGCCAGGTCGTCCGACCCGTACAGCGCGACGCCGTCCTCACGAGTCAGTCGCTCACCGGAGCGGACCTTCTGCTCCAGCTCGCGCTTGAGCCCGACATCCATGCGCACACCTCTCTCCGACCAGACTGCGTCAACCGTACCCTCCGCCTCCCGGGCACCCGGTGGCGCCGTGGAGCGCCTCGCGGCTACACCTCGTCGGGCAGCTCCCCCACCCGGTTCTCCCACTTCGTGGACAGCACGATGGTGGTACGGGTCCGGGACACGCCCTTGGTGCCGGAGAGCCGGCGGATGATCTTCTCCAGGCCGTCCACGTCGGTCGCCCGCACCTTGAGCATGAAGGAGTCGTCACCGGCGATGAACCAGCAGTCCTCGATCTCCGGGAGGTCGCGCAGCCGCTGCGCCACGTCCTCGTGGTCGGCGGCGTCGGAGAGCGAGATGCCGATCAGGGCGATCACGCCGAGGCCGAGCGAGGCGGCGTTCACGGTGGCGCGGTAGCCGGTGATGACACCGGCCGCCTCCAGCCGGTTGATGCGGTCGGTGACGCTCGGCCCCGACAGTCCGACGAGGCGCCCCAGCTCCGCGTAGGAGGCCCGGCCGTTCTCCCTCAGGGCCTGGATGAGCTGCCTGTCCACGGCGTCCATAACGATCGAAGCCTTCCGCTGAAGAGTCTGACGAGGTGCTGAAGGGTGCGGTGGTGCGCGGGTCAGTCGGTGGGGCGTGATCCGCCGCCCAGTTCGCCCTTCCAGCGTCGGTAGAGCGTGTGGGGGACACCCGCCGCGTCGAGGACGCGCCCGGCGACGAAGTCGACGAGGTCCTGGATGTGCGTGGCGCCCGCGTAGAAGCCGGGGGAGGCGGGTACGACGACCGCTCCCGCGCCGTCCAGGGTGACCAGGTGCCGCAGCGTCTGCCCGTTCAGCGGCGCCTCGCGCACGGCGACGACCAACGCGCGCCCCTCCTTCAGGGTGACGCTCGCGGCGCGTTGCAGCAGGTCCTTCGACAGGCCGAGCGCGACCCCGGCGACGGAAGCGGTGGAGGCGGGCACGATCAGCATGCCCTTGGCCGGATACGACCCCGAGGACGGCCCCGCCGCCAGGTCGCCGGCGCTCCAGTGCCGCACTCCCGAGAGGTCCACCTCGAACGTGCCGGGCTTGCCGTCGGCCCCGCGCGCCAGCCATTCGCGCAGGTCCTCCTGCCAGTGCGCGTCACGGAAGGGCAGCCCGGTCTCGTCGAGCAGCGTCAGCCGGGAGGCCCTGCTGACCACCAGGTCGACGCTCTCCCCCGCCTGGAGCAACCCACGCAGCACCGCGGCCGCATACGGCGTACCGGATGCTCCGGAGACCCCCACGATCCAAGGCGCGCGCTGCGATTCCCCTGCGTTCACATATTGAGCGTACCGGCGCGGGAGGACATGGTCCGGCCGGGTGCGCACCGCGGCCGTCGCCGCCCGGGCTTCGTGCCCCGGTCGGCGGGCCGCAGCCGGTTCACACGGTCAGCCCCCGGACCAGGAGGTCGAGCAGCGCGCACCCGAACAGGGCGATCCCGATGAATCCGTTGACGCTGAAGAACGCCCTGTTCAGCCGGGACAGGTCGTGCGGGCGGACGATGGAGTGCTCGTAGACGAACGCGCCGGCGACGATCAGCAGGCCGAGCCAGAAGAACGCACCCGCGCCGGTGACCAGGGCGTACCAGACGAAGAGCGCCGTCGTCACGGCGTGGCAGACGCGGGCCGCCCGGATCGCCGCCGGGATGCCGAAGCGGGCCGGCACCGACAGGACGCCGGTCTCGCGGTCGGCCTCGACGTCCTGGCAGGCGTAGATCAGGTCGAAGCCGCCGATCCAGATGCCGACGGCGAGGCCGAGGATCACGGCGTCCCAGGACCAGGTGCCGGTGATGGCCAGCCAGCCGCCGACCGGGCCCATCGCCTGGGCGAGGCCGAGGATGGCCTGCGGGAAGTTCGTGAACCGCTTGCCGTAGGGGTAGACGACCATCGGGACGACGGCGACCGGGGCCAGCGCCAGGCACAGCGGGTTCAGCAGGGCCGCCGAGCCGAGGAAGATCACCAGGGCGATCAGCGCGCCCGTCCAGGCGTGCCGTACCGACATCGCGCCGGTGACCAGCTCGCGGTGGGCGGTGCGCGGGTTCCGGGCGTCGATCTCGCGGTCGATGATGCGGTTGACGGCCATCGCGAAGGTGCGCAGGCCGACCATGCAGACGGTGACCAGGAGCAGACGGCCCCAGTGGATGTTGCGGTCCAGGTCGAACATCGCGGTGAGGGCGGCGATGTAGGCGAAGGGCAGGGCGAAGACCGAGTGCTCGATCATGACCAGCCGCAGGAACGCCTTGGTGCGTCCCGGCTGGGGGATCGCGGCGGATACGGAACTCACAGGCCGTACTCCCTCCAGCGGCGGTCGACTTTCGCCGCCGTCTCCGGATCGGACTCCACCATGTCGGGCCATCCCCCGTCGCGGGTGTAGCCCTCCTCGGGCCACTTCTTCGTCGCGTCGATGCCCGCCTTGCCGCCCCAGAACTGCTGGTAGGAGGCGTGGTCGAGATGGTCGACCGGACCTTCGACGACCGAGAGGTCACGGGCGTAGTCCGTGTTGCCGAGGGCCCGCCAGGCGACCTCGTGCAGATCGTGCACGTCGCAGTCCGAGTCGACCACCACGATCAGCTTGGTCAGCGACATCATGTGCGCGCCCCAGATCGCGTGCATCACCTTCTGCGCGTGCTTGGGGTACTTCTTGTCGATCGAGACGATCGCGCAGTTGTGGAAGCCGCCGGCCTCGGGCAGGTGGTAGTCCACGATGTCCGGCACGATGATCTTCAGCAGGGGCAGGAAGAACCGCTCCGTCGCCCGGCCGAGGGGTCCGTCCTCCGTCGGGGGCCGGCCCACGACGATCGACTGGAGCAGCGGCCGCTTGCGCATCGTCACGCAGTCGATCGTCAGGGCCGGGAAGGGCTCCTGCGGCGTGTAGAAGCCGGTGTGATCGCCGAACGGGCCCTCGGGGAGCATCTCGCCGGGCTCCAGCCAGCCCTCGATGACGACCTCCGCCTGCGCCGGCACCTGGAGCGGCACGGTCTTGCAGTCGACCATCTCGATCCGCTTGCCCGCCAGGAACCCGGCGAACAGGTACTCGTCGATGTCGCCGGGCAGCGGCGCGGTGGAGGCGTACGTCACGGCGGGCGGGCAGCCGAAGGCGATCGCGACCGGCAGCCGCTCGCCCCGGCGGGCGGCCACCTGGTAGTGGTTGCGGCTGTCCTTGTGGATCTGCCAGTGCATGCCGATGGTGCGCCGGTCGTGGCGCTGGAGGCGGTACAGGCCGAGGTTGCGGACGCCCGTCTCCGGGTCCTTGGTGTGGGTCAGGCCCAGGTTGAAGAAGGAGCCGCCGTCCTTGGGCCAGGTGAACAGGGCCGGGAGCTGCTCCAGGTCGACGTCGTCGCCGTGCAGGACGACCTCGTGCACCGGGGCGTCCTTCACCTTCTTCGGCGGGACGTGCGCCATCGCGCCGAGCTTGCCGAACGCCTCACGCACACCGACGAACCCGTGCGGCAGCTCGGGCCGCAGCAGCCCGCCGATCTTCTCGGAGATCTCGCCGTACGACTTCAGCCCCAGCGCCTTCAGCAGCCGCCGGTCCGTTCCGAACACGTTCATGGCGAGGGGCATGGACGAGCCCTTCACCTTCTCGAAGAGCAGCGCGGGGCCGCCCGCCTTCTGCACCCGGTCGACGATCTCCCCGACCTCCAGATACGGGTCGACCTCCACCTTGATGCGCTTCAGGTCCCCCTCGCGCTCCAGTGCCCTGAGCAGGGAGCGAAGATCGTCGTAAGCCATGGGGACAAGTATCCCCGAGGGGCTACCCTGGCCCCGTCACGGGGGCCGTGCGCGCGGCCCCCGACCGCCGTTCCACGAGGTGAGTGCCGATGCTCCGGATCCTGATGTTCGTCGTGCCGCTGGCGTTGAGCGTGTACGCGTTCATCGACTGCATCAGCACCGACGAGAAGGACATCCGACACATCCCGAAGCCGCTGTGGGCGATCCTGGTGCTCCTGTTCCCGCTCGTCGGTTCGCTCTCGTGGCTGATCGCGGGCAAGCACCGCCGCCCCGAGGCCCGGCCCGGCCGCCGCTCCGAGTGGGTCGCCCCCGACGACAACCCGGAGTTCCTGAAGTCGCTCTCGGAGGACGCGGACGACGACGACAAGGACGGGAAGCGGGACGGCGACAAGGACCGCAAGCACGACGGCGACGAGGCCTGACGCGTCAGTCGGCGGAGGCCTTCCCGACCTTCACGACCCTGATGTGCTCCGGGCCGAACTCCTCCGCGATCACGCCCTTCGCGGCCGCCGGGTCGTCGACGCCGACGTGCACCCAGCCCCGCTCGTCCACACCGACCTCGCGGAGGTCGAAGGCGCCCTCCCAGCGGTGCATGTCGGCGGAGATCCGCACGGCGAGGCTGTCCAGCTCACGCCGGCTGACCTCGGTGTCGTGCAGACGCAGCGTCACCCCCTTCCCGGCCGCGCCGCAGGCGTCGTCGTCGAAGTCGGCGGAGGGCACGCGGTAGACGTCCGCGGCCCCGTCGTCGGCGTCGACGGAGAGCCCCGTGTAGACGTCCGGGTGCCGCCGGGCCAGCCCGCCGACGGACCTCAGGGTCTGCTCCAGGCTCCGCCCGGGCACCCCTCCGGCGCACTCGGAGGCCGTCGTGGGCTCGTCCGGCTCCGCGTACAGCACGTCACGGTCCTCGACGGTGCACCCCTGGAGCACCCCGAGCGCCAGTGCGACCGCCGCGACGGCCCGCATACCTCTCCTCATGTCCCCTCCGTCCATGGTGCGTCGTCACTGTGACGCCGCAGCGGCCGCCCGCGTTCGGTCTCCGCCGGCCGTCTTCCGGCCCGTCGCCCGCCGCCGCACGCGTACGCCCCGCGACGGGCCGCACCGCCCGGGAAGACCGCGACCGACGCGCGGCGCCGGGCGTTGCCCCGGTGTCGCCGGGCCGGGAGAGTGGAGGCATGGATCTGCCGCCGGATCAGGCACAGGCGCGCGCGTGGCTCGCCACCGCCGTCGCCGAGGCGCGCGCCGGGCTCGCGGAGGGCGGCATCCCGATCGGCGCCGCGCTGTACGGTCCCGACGGCTCCCTCCTCGGCCGGGGACGCAACCGGCGCGTGCAGGACGGCGACCCGTCGGCGCACGCGGAGACGGCGGCCTTCCGGGACGCGGGGCGGCAGCGGTCGTACCGCGGGACGACGATGGTGACGACCCTCTCGCCGTGCTGGTACTGCTCCGGGCTGGTCCGGCAGTTCGGCATCTCCCGGGTGGTGATCGGCGAGGCGGTCACCTTCCACGGCGGGCACGACTGGCTGGCGGAGCACGGCGTGAAGATCGTGCTCGTGGACGACCCCGGGTGCGCGGCCATGATGCGCGCCTTCATCGAGGACGACCCGGCTCTGTGGAACGAGGACATCGGTGAGTGACCTCCGTGTCCCCCGCGACCCCCGTATCCCCACGATCGACCTGCGGCCCTGGCTGTCCGGCGACGCCGACGCCCGCGACCGCGTCGCCCGTACGGTCGACGAGGCCCTGAAGTCCGCCGGTTTCCTCCTGGTCACCGGGCACGCGGTGGACCCGGGCCTGCGTGCCCGCCTCCGCGCCACCGCCCGCGCCTTCTTCACCCTCCCCGAATCCGTGAAGGGGCGCTACGCCGCGAGGGTCGGCGGGCGCGGCTGGCTCGGGCCCGGCGCGGAGGCCAACGGCCACGCGGAGGGCACCGAGACCCCGCCGGACCTGAAGGAGTCGCTGACCTTCGCGACGCACGAGCCGTTCGACGACCCGGTGGTGGACGCGCAGTGGTACGCGCCGAACGTCTTCCCGGCGGAGGTGCCCGCGCTGAAGCCGCTCTGCGAGGAGTACCTGGCGCGGATGGCCGTGCTGGAGAACGAGCTTCTCTCGCTGCTGGGCAGGGCCCTCGGCCTCGAACCCGACTTCTTCACCCGGCACATGGACCACCCGACGTACGGCTTCAACATCAACTGGTACCCGGGCAGGGACGTCGTCGGCACGCCCGAGCCGGGGCAGTTCCGCATCGGCCCGCACACCGACTTCGGCACGGTCACCATCCTCGACCGGCAGGCCGGCAGGGGCGGACTCCAGGTGTTCACGGACGAGGGCGGCTGGCAGGACGCGCCCTACGACCCCGATGCCTTCACCGTCAACATCGGTGACCTGATGGCCCGCTGGACCGGTGACCGCTGGCGCTCCGGCCGCCATCGCGTCCTGCCCCCGTCCGCGGACGCCCCGACGGAGGAGCTGATGTCCCTGGTCTACTTCGGCGAGTGCACGCCGGGCACCCGCGTGGAGTCGGTGCCGGCCCCGGTGGGGCGGGTGGCGTACGAACCGGTGGACTCGCACGTGTATCTGCGGGAGAAACTGGAATCGATCACGGTGGAGTGAGCCGCGGCCCCCGGGGACCGCTGTCGGCGTCACACCGCCAACGCGTCGATCAGACGTTGTCCGTACGGCGAAGGCCGGTTCCCGTGACGCGGGTCACGGGAACCGGCCTTCGCCTGTACGCGGGGCTCAGAACCCGACGGACCGAAGGGCGCTCAGCCCGACATCGGCGTACGAGTGCTTGCCGGAGACGAAGATGTTGACGCCGTAGTAGTTGAACAGCCAGCACCCGAAGGCGGCCAGCGCCAGATACGCGGCCTTGCGGCCCTTCCAGCCGGCCGTGGCGCGGGCGTGCAGGTAACCGGCGTAGGCGACCCAGGTGATGAACGACCAGGTCTCCTTGGGGTCCCAGCCCCAGTAGCGGCCCCAGGCGTCGCCCGCCCAGATCGCGCCCGCGATGATCGTGAACGTCCACAGCGGGAAGACGGCCGCGTTGACCCGGTAGGAGAACTTGTCGAGGGAGGACGCCGCGGGCAGCCGCTCCATCACGGAACTGGCGAACCGGCCGGGGGTACCGCCACCGGCGAGCTTGTTCTCGTAGGAGTCGCGGAAGAGGTAGAGCACCGTGGAGACCGCGCCGACGTAGAAGACGGCGCCGCACAGGATCGCGGTCGAGACGTGGATGTACAGCCAGTACGAGTGGAGGGCGGGGACCAGCTGGTCGCTGGCGGTGTACAGGACCGTGACGGCCACGCCGAGGTCGAGGAGCACCGACGTGATCAGGGGGAGGCCGAGCCAGCGGACGTTCTTCCGCAGCGCGAGCAGCGTGAGGAACACGCCGACGGCCACGGTGGAGAAGGTGATGTTGAACTCGTACATGTTGCCCCACGGCGCCCGCTGCACCGACAGAGCCCGCGCGAGCACACCGCCGAACTCGATGAGGAACGCGAGCGCGGTGAGGGACACGGCGATGCGGCCGTAGAGGTCGCCCTTCTCGTCACCGCCGTGCGCCCCGGGCCCGTCGGGCACGTCGCGGGCGCCGGCCGCGGCCCGGACGACGACCTTCGGCCGCTCCAGCACGGCGGTCCCGCCGGCCTTCTTCACCGCGACGGACGGAGCCTTCGCGGCGGCCGCCCCGGCGGCGGTGAGCGCGGCGGCGGTGCGGCCGACCTTGCTGCGGCTGCCGAAGATCCATTCGGTGATGTAGGCGAAGAAGGCCAGGGTGTAGACGGCCATCGCGGAGTAGATCAGCGTGTTGCTGAGGTCCGCGAGGCTCTCGTTGGTGGCGGCGGCGAGAATCATTTCTCAGCCCCTTCGGCAGGTACGACGTCGAGGTCGGGGTCGGGGTCGGGGGAGTCTGTGGGGTGGTCGTCGGGGTCCGGCGCGCCCGGCGCCTTCGCGTACAGCGTCGCGGCGAGGTCGCCGAGCTCCTCGGGAACCTTCGCGGACTCGCTGCGGCCGAGGCCGGCCATCTCGACGACGGTGACGCCGTCGGCGCCGCGCACCGCGCGCACCCAGACGCGGCGGCGCTGGACGAACAGGGAGGCGGCCAGGCCCAGGATCGCGGCGACGGCGCCGCCCAGCGCCCAGCCGCTGCCGGGCTGCTGGGTGACCTGGAAACCGGCCCACTCCTTGACGCCCTCGAACGTGACCGAGCCGGCCCCGTTCGGCAGCGTCATGGTCTCGCCGACCGCCAGCCGCTTCTTGAACAGCTTGCCCTCGGAGTCCTTGAACTCCTCGAGGTTCTTCTTGTTGAGCTGGTACACGCTCTGCGGGATCCCGGAGTCGACACCGAGGTCGCCGTGGTACGCCGACAGCGCGAGGCGCGGGTTCAGCAGCGCCGGGAACTGGGAGAGCATCGTGCCGTGGCCCTCACCGGCGAAGCTGGGCACGAAGAAGGCGTTGAAGCCGAGCTGCTCCTTCTTCCCCTCGGCGTCGCGGTAGCCGTCGCGCACCATGAGCGCGCCGGAGGAGGTGACGTTGGCGTCCAGCGGCAGCAGCGGCACGGCCTCCTTGTCCATCACGACGTTCCCCTCGGCGTCCCGGACGGTGACGATCGGGGCGTAGCCGTGGCTGACCAGGTAGACCTTGGAGCCGTCGATCTCCAGCGGTTCGTTGACCTTGACGGTGACCGGCCGGTCCTTGCCGTAGGCGCCGACGCCGTAGGTGAGGCTCGCCTCGAAGGTGCGCGGGGTGCCCCGGTTGGGGCCGGTGGCCTCGTAGGTGCCGTGGAAGTCGTCGAGGGTGAAGCTGAACGGGTCGAGGTCGTCCGGGGTGAAGAGGTTGCCGGACTTGAAGTCGTCGTACTGGGTGAGGGTGTTGGCGAAGCCGTCGCCCTCCAGGATCAGCTTGTTGCCCTCGGACCTGAAGAGCTGGCCCCAGGCGAAGGCGATCAGCATCACGATCAGGGCGATGTGGAAGGCGAGGTTGCCGACCTCCCGCAGATAGCCCTTCTCGGCGGCGACCGCGTCACCGGCGAGGTGGGCGCGGAAGCGGCGCTTCTTCAGCAGGGTGAGCGCGGCCTCGCGGACCTGCTCGGGCTCGGCCTCGGTGCGCCAGGTGGTGTAGGCGGGCAGCCGGGTCAGGCGTCTGGGCGCGCCCGGCGGGCGGCCGCGCAGCTGGCCGACGAACTGCCAGGTGCGCGGCACGATGCAGCCGATGAGGGAGACGAACAGCAGGATGTAGATCGCGGAGAACCACACCGAGCTGTAGACCTGGAAGAGGCCGAGCGTGTCGTAGAGCGGCGCGAGGGTCTCGTGGCGCTCACGGAAGTCGGCGACCCGGGTCGCGTCGACGCCGGTCTGCGGGATCAGCGAGCCGGGGATCGCGGCCAGCGACAGCAGCAGGAGCAGCAGCAGCGCGACCCGCATGGAGGTCAGCTGCCGCCAGAACCAGCGGGTCCAGCCGACGACGCCGAGGGCCGGGAGGTTCGGCGCCTCCTCGGCGGGCGCGGTGGACAGCTGGGCGCCGGCCGCGCCGAGGTCCTGGTCCGCGCCCTGCTCCTCGGCGGCGCTCGTCCCGCTTGCGGTGGTCTTGCTCATCGATCAGATCCCCACAGTGAAGCCGTTGGACCAGGTCTGCATGTCCTGCACCAGGCGGTCCCACGCCCCGGTCAGCAGCAGCACACCGGTCGCGATCATCATGATCCCGCCGACGCGCATCACCCACACATAGTGGCGCTTGACCCAGCCGAAGGCACCGAGGGCCTTGCGGAAGGCGACCGCGGCGAGCACGAAGGGGACGCCGAGGCCGAGGCAGTAGGCGATGGTGAGTAGGGCCCCGCGTCCGGCGCTCGCCTGGTTGGAGGAGAGCGCGAGCACGGAGGCGAGGGTCGGGCCGATGCAGGGCGTCCAGCCGATGCCGAACAGGGCGCCCAGCAGCGGCGCGCCGACGAGCCCGGTCGTGGGCCGGGTGTGGAAGCGGAACTCCCGCTGCGTCAGCCAGGGCATCATCCCCATGAAGAAGACGCCGAGCAGGATCATCAGAGCGCCGAGCACCCTGGTCAGCGTGCTCTGGTACTCCATCAGGGTCGAGCCGAAGTAGCCGAACAGCGCGCCGCCGGAGACGAAGACGGCGGTGAACCCGAGGACGAAGAGCGAGGCGCCGAGAACCATCCGCCCGCGCCGGGCCTCGGCGAGGTCGGTGCCGGTGACCCCGGTCACGTACGAGAGGTAGCCGGGCACCAGCGGCAGGACGCACGGGGAGAAGAAGGAGACGAGGCCGCCGAGGAGCGCCACGGGCAGGGCGAGCAGCAGCGCGCCGCTCAGCACGGTGTCGTTGAGCCCGGTGGCGGCGAGCTCGGTCACTGCGGTCACGTCACTTCTCCGCGAGGACCGGGTCGAGCATCTCGCGCATCTTCTCCTCGCTCAGCGGCTGGAGCGTGCGCGCGGCGACCTTGCCGTCCCGGTCGATGACGAGCGTGGAGGGGATGGCCTGCGGGTTGAGCGTGCCCTTCTCGAACCGGAGCATCAGCCTGCCCGTCGGGTCGTACAGGCTCGGGTAGCTGACGCCGAACTCCTTCTCGAAGGCGAGCGCCGGACCGGTGCTGGTGTCGCGCGTGTTGATGCCGACGAACTGGACGCCCTGGTCCTTGGTGTCCTGGTAGACCTTTTCGAGGTTCTTGGCCTCGGCCCGGCACGGGGCGCACCAGGAGCCCCACACGTTCAGGACGACGACCTTGCCCTTGTGGTCGGCGACGTCGAGCTGCCCGCCGTCGATGGTCCTGCCGGACAGGTCGGGCGCGGCGGCCCGGTCGCCCTTGCCGGCGGTGTCGATACCGTCGGCGCCGGCGACGAAGTTCGTGGCGCCGCCGCCCCCGGACGTACCGCCGGAACCGCACGCGGACAGCAGCAGCGCGGCGACGGCGGCGCCGGAGGTGGCGAGCAGGACGGTACGGCTACGGGCGCGACGGGCGGCACTCATGTGAAAAGTTTCGCATGTCCGTTCCGGGGATCTTGCGCACCCCCCTCAGGGGCGGAAACCCGCATTTCAGGCGGCGTTCGGCGACCCCGAGCCGCTGGGCGATCCCGCGGGACCGGTCGCGGGCGCCTCGAGGAAGCCGTTCCACCCGCCGGCGGGGGCCTGCCCCACGTCCAGCGTGCGCAACTGGTCGAGGATCTCGGGCTTCTGCACGTCCAGCCAGTCCACGAACTGCCGGAAGGAGACGAGTCGTACGTCCTCGCCCTTCTCCTTCTCCCGCGCCATGTGCTTGAGGGCTTCCTCCACGGCGTCCATGTATATGCCGCCGTTCCACTGCTCGAAGTGGTTGCCGACGAAGAAGGGGGCGCGATTTGTCTCGTATGCCCGCCGGAAACCCTGGATGTACGCCTGCGTGGACTGCTCACGCCAGGCCGGGTAGTTGTGCGCGGGCGCCTTGGTGGAGTTCAGCGACTGGTTGGCGAGCATGTTGTAGTCCATCGAGAGGACTTCGAACGAGCGCCCGGGGAAAGGTATCTGCTGGAGCGGAAGGTCCCATATGCCCTGTTTCTTCAGCGGCCAGACCTGACGGCCGCCCGGCGAGGAGGCGTCGTAGCGCCAGCCCAGCTCACGCGCGGCGGTCAGCAGGTTGTCCTGGCCGAGCAGACAGGGTGTCCGGGCGCCGACGAGCTCCTTGTCGTAGTCGAAGGGCAGCGACGGCAGATCCGTCCATCCGGAGTTGGTCCGCCACTCCTTCACGAACGACTTCGCCTGGTCTATCTCGCTGCGCCACTGCTGCGGCGTCCAGTTGCCGACCGACCCGGACCCGCCGCAGAAGTGGCCGTTGAAGTGGGTGCCTATCTCATGGCCCTCCAGCCAGGCACGGCGGACGCCCGCGAGCGTCTCCTTGATGTGCGCGTCGGAGAGATAGCCGATGTCGGAGGCGCCCCGGAGGTTGTTCGGCGGGTCGTAGAGCCGCTTCTTCGACTCGGGCAGCAGATACAGCCCCGAGAGGAAGAAGGTCATGTGCGCCTCGTACTCCTTGGCGAGGTCGAGGAAGCGCGGGAAGAGACCGTTGCCCACCTCGCCGGCGCCGTCCCAGGAGAACACCACGAACTGCGGCGGGGTCTGACCGGGCTCCAGCGGCACGGGCTTGTCGGGCTGCATCGGCTGCTTGCCCGTGAAGGAGGTCGAACCGTCACCGATCGGACGGGCGGTGGGCGTCGGACTGCCCTCCGGACTGCCGCCCGGGCCGTTCTCCGGCCCCTGCCCGGAACCGCCGGCGGTACCTGGCCCGTCCGACGAGGCAAGGGGTCCGCACCCGGCGAGCCCCAGGGCGGCCGCGGCCCCGACGCCGAGACCCATTGCTCCCCGCCGACTGATGTGAGACATGACATCCCCGTCCGTTGCACTCTGTGGTGTCACCTAGTCAGAGGTCACAACGGGCAGGGAGGTTCCTCCTATTCCGCAATGATTCGGTGCCAAATGTAAGGAAATCGTCAACGGGGTTCCGTCTAGGCCCCGAACGCCTTGTCCTTGCCCTTCACCGGCTTGGCGCCGGCGAGGAGATGCGGCGGGACGAGGTCACGCGCGGGCTCGCTGTAACCGACGGAGACGATCCGGTCACCCTCGTACGTGAAGGACGTCAGCGACGCGAGCGTGCACTGCCGGCGGCGCGGGTCGTGCCACAGCCGGCGCTTCTCGACGTAGGAGCGCACGATCCAGATCGGCAGCTGATGGCTGACGAGCACCGCCTCGTGCCCCCGCGCCGCGTCCTTCGCCGCGTCCAGCGCGCCCATCATCCGGATGACCTGCTCGACGTACGGCTCACCCCACGACGGGCGGAACGGGTTGACCAGGTGCTTCCAGTTCCCGGGGCTGCGCAGCGCGCCGTCGCCCACGCCGAAGGTCTTTCCCTGGAAGACGTTGCCGGCCTCGATCAGCCGCGGGTCGGTCGAGAGGTCCAGCCCGTGCGCCTCGGCGATCGGCGTCGCCGTCTCCCGCGCCCGCTCCAGCGGGGAGGCGACCACGTGAGTGACGTCACGCGAGGAGAGGTGCCCGGCGACCCGGTCGGCCATCTGCCGCCCCAGCTCCGACAGGTGGTACCCGGGCAGCCGCCCGTACAGGACCCCGTCCGGGTTGGCGACCTCGCCGTGCCGCATCAGATGGACGACGGTGACGTCCCGCGCGCTCATGCGGTGGCCTCCGCCGCGGCGCGGGCCGCCGCCGGGAGGGCGTCGGCGATCCGCTGCACCGCGCGCTCGTCGTGCGCGGTGGACACGAACCACGACTCGAAGGCGGACGGCGGCAGATAGACACCGTTCGCCAGCATGGCGTGGAAGAAGGCGGTGAAGCGGTACGACTGCTGCGCCTTCGCGTCCTCGTAGTCGCGCACCGCGCGGTCGGTGAAGAACACCGAGAACATGTTGGAGGCGTGCTGCACGGTGTGCGCCACGCCCTCCTTCGTGAGCGCCTCGCCGACCAGCTCCTGGATCTGCCGCGACACCTCGTCGACCTTGGTGTAGGCCGCGTCGTCCAGGAGCCGCAGCTGGGCGAGGCCGGCGGCGGTGGCGACCGGGTTCCCGGAGAGGGTGCCGGCCTGGTAGACCGGGCCGGCCGGGGCGAGGTGCGCCATGACGTCCGCGCGCCCGCCGAAGGCCGCGGCGGGGAAGCCGCCGCCCATCACCTTGCCGAAGGTCATCAGGTCCGGCACGACACCGTCGACCCCGAACCAACCGGAGCGGCTGGTGCGGAAGCCCGTCATCACCTCGTCGGAGATGAAGAGGGCGCCGTTCTGCGCGCACGCGTCCTTCAGTCCCTGGTTGAAGCCGGCCGCCGGCGGCACGACGCCCATGTTGCCCGGGGACGCCTCGGTGATCACGCAGGCGATCTCGCCGGGATGGGCGTGGAAGGCGGCGTGCACGGCTTCGATGTCGTTGTACGGCAGGACGATGGTGTCGCCGGCCTGGGCGCCGGTCACGCCCGGGGTGTCGGGCAGCGCGAAGGTCGCCAGACCGCTGCCGGCGGCGGCCAGCAGGGCGTCGACGTGACCGTGGTAACAGCCGGCGAACTTGATCACCTTGGTGCGGCCGGTGAAGCCGCGGGCCAGGCGGATCGCCGACATGGTCGCCTCGGTGCCGCTGGACACCAGCCGCACCTGCTCGACCGGCCCGACCCGCCCGACGATCTCCTCGGCGAGCGTGACCTCGCCCTCACCGGGCGTGCCGAAGGACGTACCGCGCGCGACCGCGTCCTGGACGGCGGCGATCACCTCGGGGTGGGAGTGCCCGAGGATCATGGGCCCCCAGGAGCACACGAGGTCGACGTACTCGCGCCCGTCGGCGTCCGTCAGGTACGGACCGGTGCCGGACACCATGAAGCGGGGCGTACCGCCCACGGCGCGGAAGGCACGCACCGGGGAGTTGACGCCGCCGGGTGTGACGGCCGCCGCACGGTCGAATAGAGCCTGCGAGACAGGCGCTTCGTAGGAATAGGGCAGTTCGCTCATGACGTGCGACTTCTCCGACTTCTCGGACTTCCGGTTGCCATTGACCTCATCAGGGTAGGCCGCGGCACCTCGTGATCGATCCTCCTCCACCCCGTCCTTCTGCGAAACTGAGACCTGATACACACGGCTCCTGCGGGGCATGGGGATCAGGGGCTGCGAAGATCCTGCGGACAGGTGTTTCACCGCACGTTTCGGCGCGCGGCCGTGGGGGAGGTCACTGACACGATGATCGGGTTGCGCGGCGGGGGCCCCGCGTCCTAGAAAAGCAGTCGGGTGGAGATATGCATCGCGGTGGTGGACTGGGCGAGGGGACCGACGACCTGGGTCCTCGACGCGCCCAACGGGGAAAGCACCGGCGCGAGGCGGAGGAGTCCACCGAAAGACGTCAGACGCAGGGTGTGCCGAGCGAGTCCGAGCGGATCGACCGACTTCGGGCCGGAAGCAGGAATGGTGGTCGGGTGGGGGTGACGTACAAGTACTTCGGCGCGCCGGACGGTGCCACGGCGGCCCGCGTCCCGATCTCGATGCGCCCCGAGGAGCTCGGCGGCGACGAACTCGGCATGAACGGCATGTTCACCAAGATCAAGCCGGAGACGATGGCCGCGATGGTCCTGACCGGCATCGAAGGCGTCCCCCTGCACAAGGTCCCCCCGCTCGAACTGGTCGTCCTGCATCCCGACTACGCGGTGGTCAAACTCCCGATGACCGTCGTCGACCCCCTCCGCGGCATCGGCGAGGAGGCGGTGGGCGCGGCGGCCTTCATCTGGTCGACGGTCCCGGACCGCGGCGGTCCGCGCGACGCGTTCAACGTGTACCAACTGCTGCACGAGTGGCAGGACTTCTCGGTCCGGCTGCACGAGGCGGGGCATCAGCCGTACTGCCTGGTGTGGCCCTGAGCCGAGAGTTCAGGGCGCCGTGAGGGGCAGCGCGTCCGTGTAGCCGTTCGCCGGCTTGGCAATCCGCTCGACCGTGTCGGCGTCCACGGCTGCCGGGGCCGACTTCGTGCCCAGGGTGCCGGACGGGTGCCAGGTCCCTGTGAGCGTCACCCACTGGTCGGCCGGCGGTGCCTGCACTTTGTGCACGCGGACCCGGATCGACTGGGCGTCCGCCGCGCAGCAGCTCAGCATCAGCCGCGTCAGATACCAGCCGTCCCCGTCGGGGGTGACGAAACCCGTCAGCCGGACCGTACGGCCCTCGATCGCCCGCTCACGGTCCTGCTGCACGCGCTGGGTGAAGTCGGTGAGGGTCATCGGCAGCGGCGAGGTCGCGGGCAGCGGGTCGAAGTGGTCCTCCTCCGCGATCGCCTTGGGTGCCTCGCGGGAGGCGGTGAAGGCGCCGAGGGCCGGAGGGGCGAAGAAGAGCAGGCTCAGAGCGGGGAGGAGCAGCAGCCAGGCCACCTTGGGCGTGCGGGAATGGTCGTGCCCGTGGTGGTCGTCGTGGCCGTGAGTGCCCGGATCGCCCGCATCTCCCCTGCCCCACCACGCCTCCGCCGCCGCAAGGCCCAGCAGGAGCACCCCTGATCCGATCAGCAGCGGGCGCATGCCCTCCTTGACGTAGCGCAGGTACAGGTCGGTGAGGAGGGAGGCGTGCAGGACGCCGGCGCCGCTGAGGGCGAGAAGGGCTATCTGGAGAGGGCGCTTCACCATGTCTCCTTCAAGGATGCCCCGTCCTTCGGGGCGGGGAGGAATCGAATCTCCTGCGGGGCAGGGCGTGGGGTAGGGCGTGGGGTAGGGCAATCGCCGTCAGGACGATTGCCCGTCTCCCTCCGCGGCGGCGAGCGCGACCTCAAGCAGGTGCAGGATCTCGGAGTTGATGGACCGCCGGTCGACAGCAGAGACAAGAACTCCGCCCGCGTGATGCTCGTCCGGGCCGGTCTCAACCCGGCTGGTGCCGAGGGCGTAAGACCTGCGGGAGCGCCGCTCCCGGGCCGCCGGGGCGCGGTGAACCGGGCTTGCCGGTTCACCCGGTTCACCTCAGACCGAATGCCCTGATGATCGTCTGGCTCACGTTGTTGCCCCGCTGGTCCGTGGCGCTGGTCCGCAGACTCGCGTAGCGGGCGCGTGAGGGGGCGTCCAGCTTCCCCTGCCAGCCGGCTTCGGTGTGCCGCACCGAGGTGCGGTGCCAGGTGGCGCCGTCGTCGTACGACACTTCGAGCGTCACCGCTTTCATGGGCGCACCGTCCAGGACGCCCGGCATGTGCGAGGCGCCGACCGTCACCGCCGATCGCCGGTGTGCCTTCCCGGAGAGGTCGGTCGGCACGCCGTAGTCGAGCTGGACGAGGGCCAGCGGTGTGCCGGTCGCGTGGTCGTGGAGACGGGAGGCGAAGGTCCACTCGGTGTGCGTGCGCGTCGAGTACGGGCGACCCGACGTGTTCCGGGACGTGTCCATGACCAGGCGGTAGGTGCCGGGGTCCTCGGGGACCTCGACCTCGAACCTGTTCGTGGGCTCCACGAGGACCTGGTCACCCTGGTGGAGGGAGACCTGCTCCGTCACGCCGTCGTCTCCCGGCGCGAACCCCGTGTGCCCGCCGGAGTCGCCCCAGGCGTAGAGGGAGGGCAGGGTGATGAAGTTGCCGAACCGGGCCGGTGCCGTGCTGAAGCCCTCGGAGACGAAGCGCGGGTGGTGCACCGGGGCGAACCACGTCTCCTCGACACTCTTGCCGGGCCGGAACGAGGCGGCGGGAGACATCTGGTAGAGCCCTGGCACGCCCACCTGGGACACCCACTTCAGGCCGGGTGCCACCGTCACCCACGAGGTGGTCGCGCCCTGGGCGTCCACCACGGTGAAATCGGTTGCCGACACCTGCGGGTCGCCGGCCCACAGGTCTGTACGCGTGGTGGTGGCCTCGCCCGGCTCGGTGTGACGGAACGTCTCGTCGATACGCGCGAGGTCATGGACCTTCGGGCGGTAGGAGGGGTCGCCCGGGACAGCGCCCTCGTGCCGGCGTGCCAGGTCGTACAGGTACTCGGTGTGGGGGCGGGAGATCACCTGCACGCGAGCGCCGCGCCGGGTGACGAGGGGCAGCAGGCGGGCGGCGTCGTCCGTGCCGAGCGAGGCCACCGGCAACGGGGCGCCCTTGGGCTCGTCGGCCCAGAGGTCGAGCCGTCCGTGGCCGTCATCGAGGATCAGCAGCAGCCGCGCACCGGCCCTGGCCGCCGCGTCCGCCTGGGCGGGGCCGGAGACCGTGTCGCTGCGGCGGACGACCGCGATCTTGCCCCGCGCCGCCGCGCGGGCGAAGTCCCCGGGAGTGCCGTTCCCGGCCCAGACGATCGATTCGGTGCCCGTCGCCCTGGGCAGCCGGGGGGAAAGGCTCTGGAAGGCGAAGCCGTCGAACCGGGAGCCTCCCGCGGACAGGGTGAGTGCCGGCTGGATCTGCCGCCAACGGGTCGTGACCTTGTAGGTCCCCTGTTCCACCTTCGGGGTGGGCGTGACCCACAGGCCGTCGTAGCGGGCCGGCAGCTCGTACCTCTCGTAGTACGGGTACAGGTCCTCGTAGGACCGGTACTGGTCGATCCTCAGGTACCTGTTGACGGTGCGCTGCGGGGTGACGGCCGCGACCTTGCGCAGCTGGGCGGCGTCGAACCGTACGGTCCGGTCCCGGTCGAGCACGATCTCGGGAGCGTTGAAGACGGCCTTGCCCAGGGTGTGCGCCGTGTCGATCCCCGGCACGTCGGCGTACATCCAGGCCGCGTACGTGCCGGTGTGCAGGTCCGCCGACATGCGCCCCGTGGCGTCCAGCTCGAACACCGCCGGCGCGGTGCTGCGGCTCAGCTCCTTGACGATGACGGTGCCGGGCAGCGGTGCGCCACGGCGGTCCTTCGACGTGACGGACAGGTTCGCCCGGGGGCCCCGCTTGCTGACGCCGACGGGGGTGTGGGTGCGCAGCACGCCGTCACGGCCGGTGGCGGTGACGACACCGCTGTAGCCCGCGTCGTCCACCGCGGCGTCGAGGTGGATGACCAGGCCGACGGTGGCGGTGCCGTGCGCCGGAACCGTCACCGTCGAGTCGGAGAGCGTGAACAGGCCCTCGGGTACACCGGGCGCCGAGACCGCCAGGTCGACGGTGACCGGGGTCTCCCCGATGTTCGTGTAGGTGACGTCCTTACGGACCGTCTGCCCGGGCTGGAAGGGCGCCTCGGGCCGGGCGAAGACCGAACCCGTCGCGAGGAGACCGGCGTTCACGGTGGCCGCGATGTCGAGTCGGCCGCTGCCGCCGGAGAAGGGGCTGTACCGCTGCGTCACCTTGGTCGTGCTGACCAAGGCGTCCTTCAACTGCCTGCCGGTCCACTCCGGGTGCCGGGCCGCCAGCAGGGCCGCCGCACCGGCGACATGGGGCGTGGCCATGGAAGTACCGCTCATCGTCTGATAGGCACCCTCCCCGCCCTCCGCGTACTGCGACCTTGCCGCGAGGATGTCGACACCGGGAGCGGTGAGGTCGGGCTTGAGCGCGTTGTCCCCGACACGGGGCCCGCGGCTGGAGAAGGGGGCGAGCCGGTCCGCGCCGTCGACCGCACCGACGGTCAGCGCGGCGTCCGCCGCGCCGGGGGCGCCCACGGTGAAGTCCCTCGGCCCGGAGTTGCCGGCCGCCACGACGAACAGGGCCCCGGTTTCCTCACTGAGCCGGTTCACCGCCTGACTCAGCGGGTCGCTGCCGTCGGTCGGCTCCCCGCCCAGGCTCATGCTGACGATCTTGGCGTGCTGCTCCCGGGCGGCCCACTCCATGCCGGCCAGGACCCACGAGTTCTGGCCGGTGCCGTCCTTGTCCAGGACCTTGCCGATGTGCAGCGACGCACCAGGGGCAACGCCCCTCTCCTTGCCCTCGGACGCCGCTCCGGTCCCGGCGACGGTGGAGGCGACATGGGTGCCGTGACCGTGGCTGTCCGAGGCGTCCTCGTCCGGGACGAAGCTCTTGGTCGCCGACAACTGCCCGGCGAAATCCGGATGCTCGGCGTCGATGCCGGAGTCCAGGACGGCCACGTCGACGCCCTGCCCGCTCTCGCCGCCCTTCCAGACCTCCGGTGCGCCGATCTGCGCCGTGCTGTCGGCCAGCGTGGCCGTGACCTTGCCGTCCAGCCACACCTTGGCGATACCGCCGGCCAGCCGCCCGTGCGACGCCGTCCTGCCGGACGTACTCGCCCCTCCTGCCTGCGAGGAGGTACCGGTGAGGGAGGACCAGAAGCCTGCTGCTCCGGTGTGCCGGGCGGATATCGCCGCGCCCTGGATGCTGTTCAGCGTCAGCGTCCGGCTCGCGCCCCTCGGCGTCGGCTGCGTGCGCGCACGCGCGGCCTCGTCCGTGTACGTGACGATGAGCGGGGTGGCGTCGCTGCGGGAGTCGTCGTAACCGAACTCCAGGAGCGAGGTGACGTTGAACAACCCCTCGTCCAGCGCCCCCGAGGCTATGTAGGGCAGCGCGGCGTCGGGATACACGTACGTGTCGGTCCCGACCGTCATCACGTGCGCGCCGCTCGGACCGCCCTGCGCGCCCACCACTTCGGTGGACGTCTGCCCGTCACCCGTGGGGGTGACCGTCACCCTGTCACCGGTGATCAGCGTGACGGAACGGGGAGCGCCCGTGGGACCGGCCGGGGAAGCGGCCGTCGTCGTGGACGGCCCGGACGACGCCACCGGCACTGCCGATGCCGTGCCCGTCGCCGTCAACGCGACCACCGTGGCCAAGGCGGCTGCTCTCAGCCGTCTTCTGCGGAATAGGGGGATGGACACCAAATCTCCCAACTACCTGTTCTGTTCCCGTTGCGTGGCGCCCTGAGCGGGCCCACGCGAGATGGCCAAAATAGTCGATCTTCGGTGGCTGAAACGTAGACCCTGTCGTGAGTTCGGTGAGTTCTCTGCCGCAGGTCGACGCGGCACCGGGACCGAGGTGCCGACGAACCGGCGCGCCGGGGCCGGTTCCCTCCCCGGTCTGCCGAGCGAGCACGATCCGGCCACCCGACACCTCCGGCCCGCCTGGGGAGCGGTTGCCGTGCGCACACGGCGGGAGTACGCCGCCCGAGCCCGTCGACGAACTGCTCGCCGCCGGGAGCTGCCGCGCATCGCGATGGGCCTGATACGCGTCGGCCCTGGTCCCCCGCCCGCGCCACCGGGCCGTACTCGCCCTCGGCTCCCTTCGCGTCGGTCGTCGATGTACCTCATGCGACCCGGAGTTACCGGGACCCTTGCAGAAAGCCCCGGCGTTCACGCCGGGGCTGAATGCATCTCAGGACTGCTCTGACGTGCGACTTACAGCGGACGTTTTTGCTGGTGCTCCGCCGCACGATGCGGAGAAATACGGCTCTCCTGTCGGATCGGCCGGCGAACCGTCGGCGCGATCCGCAACGGAGTCGGGGAGGATGTCAAAGGAGGACCGCTCCGATCAGTGCGCTGGACAGGACCGCGACGACCGTCGTGGCGGCGGAGAAGCGGAACGCGAAGGCCCGTCCGAACGTGCCCGCCTGGAGGGCGATCAGCTTCACGTCGACCATCGGCCCCACGACCATGAACGTCAGCCGGGCGACCGGCGAGAAGCCGGTGAGCGAGGCCGCGACGAACGCGTCGGCCTCGGAGCAGACGGCGAGCAGGATGGCCAGCGCGGCCAGGAAGAGCACGGACATCCAGGGTGAGCCGGAGAAGGTCTCCAGCACGGAGCGCGGGACCGCCACGTTGAAGGTGGCCGCCGCCATGGCGCCGACGACGAGGAAGCCGCCGGCGTGCAGGAAGTCGTGCCGGAAACCACGCCGGAACTCGCTCCAGCGGCTGTGGCCCGGGTGGTGACCGGTGTTGCGGACGGCCGGCTTCAGCCATTCCGTCCTGCCCAGCGCCAGCCACAGCCAGCCCATCGCGACAGCCGTGACGAGGGAGGCGAGCAGCCGGGCCAGCACCATCTGAGGGCTGCCGGGGAACGCGACCGCCGTCGCGGTCAGCACGATCGGGTTGACGGCGGGCGCCGACAGCAGGAACGCGAAGGCGGCGGCCGGCGTGACACCCCGGCCGATCAGGCTGTTCGCGACGGGCACCGAGGCGCACTCGCAGCCGGGCAGGACGACTCCGGCGGCCCCGGCGACGGGCACGGCGAGCGCCGGCCGCTTCGGCAGCAGCCGGTGGAACACGTGCGCCGGCACGAATGCGTTGATCGCGCCCGAGAGCGCCGTGCCGAGCAGCAGGAACGGCAGCGCCTGCACGGTGACGGCCAGACACACCGTCCGCCACGCCTGCACGGCCGGGGCGTCCGCCCACCGTCCGGCGGCGAAGAGCAGCGCACCGGGCAGCACGGCGGCGGCCGACAGAAGGAGCGGCCAGTACGGGGGCCAGGCCCGAGGGCGCGCGGTGACGGCACCGTCCCGCGCGTCCACTCCCGTGGCCGGGTCTTCCGTCTTCTGCATGCGGGCTCCGCGCGTCGGCCGATCACAGCGACGATAGCGGGCGCCGTCCGGCTCCCGCCGGGGGGAGTGCGAAACCGTGCGAGGGCGTTGGTCAGCACTCTCCGCCCGGGTCCGGCACGCCCACGGTGAACCCGATGACCGCCCCGCCGCCCTCGCGCCGCCGGACGAACGGCTCGCCGCCGTGTGCCAGCGCCACCTCCCGCACGATCGACAGCCCCAGCCCGGACCCCGGCAGTGCCCGAGCGCCCGCGGCCCGGTAGAAGCGGTCGAAGACGCGGTCCAGGTCGCATTCGGCGACGCCGGGTCCCCGGTCGTGCACCTCCACCCGGACCGTCCCCGGCCGCGCCGGGCCGGAGACCACGATCTCGATCGGGGCGGTGCCGTGGGCATCGAACTTCGCCGCGTTCTCCACCAGGTTCGACAGCGCCCGGGTCAGCATCCCCGGCCGTCCCTCGGTCGTCGTGTCGCCGCTCGCACGCACCTCGATCCGCCGGCCCGTACGCCGTCGCGCCAGGCCGGCGACGTCCTCCGCGAGGTCGGCGACATCGATCCGCAGCCGCGGCTCGGCGTCCGACTGCCCGGCCGCCAGGTCCACCAACTCATTGACCAGGTCGGTCAGTTCGCGTGCCTCCTGCCCGAGGTCGGCGACCAGCTCGTCGCGTGTGGCGGGCGGCAGCTCGTCGATCCGGCGCAGCAGGGAGATGTTCGTGCGCAGGGAGGTCAGCGGCGTCCGCAGCTCGTGCCCCGCGTCCTGCACCAGCCGCCGCTGGTCCTCCTCCGACTGGGCCAGCCGTCCCAGCATGCGGTCGAAGGCCCGGCCGAGCCGGCCCACCTCGTCACCTCCGGTGACAGGTACGTCGATTCCGAGCCGACGGGTGCGGGCCACCGCCTCCGCCGCCGCCGTCAGGATCACCAGCCGCCGGGTCATCCGCCGCGCCAGCCACCAGCCGAAGAGGCCCGCGCCGACCACCACCGCCCCCATCAGCAGCCAGGTCCGCCGCTGGAGCGCCCGCAGGAGGTCCTCGGTGTCGCTGAACTCCTGCGCCACCTGCACCGCGCCCCGGCCGCCGCCGAGCGCGACGGTCGCGATCCGGTAGACGTCGTTCCCGACGTCGACGTCCTTGTGCTGCACCATCCTCCCGGCCCGCGCCGCGCCCGCGACGCCCCGGTCGGCCGCGGTGACCGGCAGCCCGGGACTGCCCGGGTCGACGACTCGGCCGTCCGGGCCCAGGACCTGGACATCCGTACGGGCGGGCCGGACGAAGTCGTGTCCCGGCAAGGAGGAGAAGTCCTCCGGGGTCATCCGGCGCTCGCTCACTTCGGCCCGCAGATCCTGCACGACCTCGTCGAAGACCGACTGCTGGTCGACGCGGACCAGCCGCGCGGCCGCGCCGTAGGACAGGATTCCGACCAGGACGGTGACGACGGCGGTGACGGTGGCGAAGGACACGGCGAAGGTCGTCCGCAGCGACACCAGCCGCGGCCGCCACCAGCCGCCGGCGACGGTTCGCCAGGACCTGGCCCGGGCCCGGACCCCCCGCAGTCGGCCCACTCAGTCCTCCCGCAGCACGTAACCCACCCCGCGCACGGTGTGAATCAGCTGCGCTACCCCCGGCTCGTCCAGTTTGCGGCGCAGATAGCCGACGTAGACGGCGAGGTTCTTCGAGCCCGGCCCGAAGTCGTAGCCCCAGATCCGGTCGTAGATCGTGGAGTGGTCGAGCACTATGCCCTCGTTGCGCACCAGCAGCTCCAGCAGCTCGAACTCCGTGCGCGTCAGCTCCAGCTCCCGCTCGCCGCGCCAGGCCCGCCGCGCCTGCGGATCCATGCGCAGTCCGGCCGCGCCCAGCTGCCGCGCGGGCAGCGGCACCCGCTCCGGTGCCTCGACCCCGGCCGGTCCGTTCGCCGTGCGCCGCAGCAGGGCCCGCAGGCGCGCGAAGACCTCCTCGACGTCGAACGGCTTCACGACGTAGTCGTCGGCGCCCGCGTCCAGCCCCGCGATCCGGTCGGCGGTCTCCACCAGCGCCGTCAGCATCAGGATCGGTGTCCGGTCCCCCTCGGCCCGCAGCACCCGGCAGACCTGGAGGCCGTCGATCCCGGGCATCATCACGTCGAGCACCAGCACGTCCGGCGGTGTGCGATGGGCCTGCGCCAGCGCCTCGACGCCGTCGGCGACCGCGGTGACCCGGTAGCCCTCCAGGGTCAGGGCCCGTTCCAGGGCGTTGCGGATGGCACGGTCGTCCTCGGCGAGCAGCACTGTCTGGGGCACCCGTCCAGTGTGGCAAAGCGGGACGGTCGTACGACCGGACGGGCGAGCGGCACCTGATCCTCTTACTGGCCTCTCACCCGCCCGGGACATGCGTCCTGCGCGGTCACGCCCCCGGCGGGCACACCTCGCACTACCCGACCGGCCGCAGCGCGGCGAGCTGCTCCTCGAACGGAACCACCTCGAACCCCTCGAAGGCCCGACCGGAACCGCCCAGGGACACCCCCACCAGCCCTCGGCCACTCGGATCGATGGACACCTCCTCGGACCGTGAACCGCTCGTGTCCACGGCCCTACCGGCCGCCGTGCCCTCGCCGGCGCCCGCCGCGGGGGCCGAGGCTCCGTCCGCCGGGCGCGGCCTGCTCAGCGACAGCCCCTCCATCAGCCGGACCAGCTCTCCCGCCGCCCGTTCGATGCGCCCGTCGAGCCCCTCGGCGCCCCAGTCCTCCGACGCGGCGTACACACCGGTCGGGACGATGACGGCCTTGAGGTAGGCGAAGAGCGGGCGCAGCGCGTGCTCCAGCACCAGCGAGTGGCGTGCGGTGCCACCGGTCGCCGCGATCAGCACCGGCTTGCCCCGCAGCGCCTCGGGGTCGATCACGTCGAAGAACGACTTGAACAGCCCGCTGTACGACGCCGCGAACACCGGCGTGACCACGACCAGCCCGTCCGCCTCCGTCACCGCGTCGAGCGCGGCGGACAGGGCGCGGTCGGGGAACCCGTTGGTGAAGTTGTGCGCGATCGCGACGGCGAGCTCACGCAACTCCACGACCTGGACCTCGACGGGCGCGTCGGCCGGCGCCTGGCCCTGCGCGGCCACGGCCAGCCGGTCGCCCAGCAGTCGTGTGGACGACGGCACACTCAGCCCCGCCGAGACGACCACGAGTTTCATGCGGCGCTCACCCCTTCCCCGGCGCCGTCCGCGGCGCCTTCCTTCGCCTTGAGCAGCGTGGCGTGGACGGGAGCGTCCGGCACGTCCGCCGGCCGTCCCTTGGCGAACTCCTCGCGCAGCACCGGCACGACCTCCTCGCCGAGCATGTCGATCTGCTCCAGCACGGTCTTCAGGGGCAGCCCGGCGTGGTCCATGAGGAACAGCTGGCGCTGGTAGTCACCGGCGTAGTCACGGAAGGCCAGCGTCTTCTCGATCACCTGCTGCGGCGAGCCGACGGTCAGCGGGGTCTGCTCGGTGAACTCCTCCATCGAGGGCCCGTGCCCGTAGACCGGCGCGACGTCGAAGTACGGCCGGAACTCGCGCACCGCGTCCTGCGAGTTCTTGCGCATGAACACCTGCCCGCCGAGGCCGACGATCGCCTGCTCGGGCGTGCCGTGCCCGTAGTGGGCGTAGCGGGTCCGGTACAGCTCGATCATCTGCTTGGTGTGCTCGGGCGGCCAGAAGATGTTGTTGTGGAAGAAGCCGTCGCCGTAGTAGGCGGCCTGCTCGGCGATCTCGGGAGACCGGATCGAGCCGTGCCACACGAAGGGCGGCACCCCGTCCAGCGGCCGCGGAGTCGACGTGAACCCCTGCAACGGCGTACGGAACTTGCCCTTCCAGTTGACGACGTCCTCGCGCCACAGCCGGTGCAGCAGGGCGTAGTTCTCGATGGCGAGGTTGATGCCCTGCCGGATGTCCTGCCCGAACCAGGGGTACACCGGGCCGGTGTTGCCGCGGCCCATCATCAGGTCCATCCGGCCGTCGGCCAGATGCTGGAGCATCGCGTAGTCCTCGGCGATCTTCACCGGGTCGTTGGTGGTGATCAGCGTGGTCGAGGTGGAGAGGATCAGCCGCTCCGTGCGTGCCGCGATGTAGCCGAGCATGGTCGTCGGCGACGAGGGCACGAACGGCGGGTTGTGGTGCTCACCCATCGCGAACACGTCCAGGCCGACCTCCTCGGCCTTCAGCGCGATGGCGACCATGGCCTTGATCCGCTCACGCTCGGTCGGCGTACGGCCCGTGGTGGGGTCCGGGGTGACGTCCCCGACGGTGAAGATCCCGAACTGCATGGTCGCTCAACCTCCAAGTTGTTGACGCTTCAACTATACCTGGAGAACCGCGGCCCCTCGGCTCCTATTCCGCCTCCGTCCACGCCTCCGCGCGCGAGCCCGCGGGAGACGGCCGGCGCGGATCACGCCCGGTCCGCGCGAGCAGCCGCTCGAACACCGGGGCGCCCTCCGCCACCTGCACCGGTTCCCCGGCCATGCCCGTCGCCCGAGTGGTCGGCGCCGGCTCGGCCACGGCGCGAGTGAGCTCCGCCACGACCACCGCCGACGCCGCCTCGTCGTCCCCGGCCGGATCCCACGGGTGAACGGTCAGATCGAGCAGCGCCATCGAGCCGACCGGGCGCGCGGACGGCTGCCGCGCCCCCGCCGTGCCCTCCTCCGCGCCCGGCGCCGCCCATGCGGGCGCAGACACCCCGAGCCCGCAGCGCCACAGAGGCCCGCGGCCCGGGGGAGGCCCGCCGTTCTCGGCCGATTCCGGCATGCGAGGCTCGCCTCATGCTCGTGCTGCGCTCCGCTGTCCTCTTCCTCGTCGCCGCCCTCTTCGAGATCGGGGGCGCCTGGCTCGTCTGGCAGGGCTGGCGGGAACAGCGCGGCTGGCTCTGGATCACCGGCGGGGTCCTCGCCCTCGGCGCCTACGGCTTCGTCGCCACCTTCCAGCCGGACGCCCACTTCGGCCGCATCCTCGCCGCGTACGGCGGGATCTTCGTCGCCGGTTCGATCGCCTGGGGCGTGGTCGCGGACGGCTACCGCCCGGACCGCTGGGACATCACGGGCGCCCTGATCTGTCTCACAGGCATGGCAGTGATCATGTGGGCCCCCCGAGGAACCTGACCCCCACCCCCCTCAGAGGCGCGGGAACCCACGCGACAAGCCCGCCCCCACCCCCTCAGGGGCGCGGGGAACTGCGCAAACACCCCCCACCCACCCGCACACGACAAACCCGATCAGCCCCCACCTCAGGGGCGCGGGGAACTGCGCGACCAGCCCCTCACCCACCCGCAGCCACCCCGATCCGCACCCCGCACCACACATACCCTTGACCCCGTACGGCCCGCCCGCCCCACGCCCCGCCGAGGAGACCCCATGGCCCCGTCCCGCATCGCAGTAGTCACCGGCGCGAGCAGCGGAATCGGCGCCGCGACAGCCCGGCAGCTGGCGACCGCGGGCTACCGGGTCGTCCTCACCGCCCGCCGCAAGGACCGCATCGAAGCGCTGGCCGAGGAGATCGTCGCGACCGGCGGCCAGGCCACCGCGTACGCCCTGGACGTCACGGACCGCGCGGCGGTGGACGAGTTCGCGACCGCCTTCAAGAAGATCGCCGTGCTGGTGAACAACGCGGGCGGAGCGCTGGGCCTGGACCCGGTGGCCACCGGCGACCCGGCCGACTGGCGTCAGATGTACGAGACGAACGTCCTCGGCACCCTCAACCTCACCCAGGCCCTGCTCCCCCAGCTGATCGCGAGCGGCGACGGCACGGTGGTCGTGGTCTCCTCGACGGCCGGCCACGGCACCTACGAGGGCGGCGCCGGCTACGTCGCCGCCAAGCACGGCGCCCACGTACTCGCCGAGACCCTCCGTCTGGAGATCCTCGGCGAGCCGGTCCGGGTCGTCGAGGTCGCCCCCGGCCTGGTCAGGACCGAGGAGTTCGCCCTGACCCGCTTCGGCGGCGACGAGGAGCGCGCGGCCAAGGTCTACGAGGGCGTCGCCGACCCCCTGACCGCCGACGACGTGGCCGACACCATCACCTGGGCGGTCACCCGCCCCAGCCACGTCAACATCGACCTCCTGGTCGTCCGCCCCCGGGCCCAGGCCTCCAACACGAAGCTGCACCGGGACCGCTGAGCCGGGTCAGCCCTTGACGCAGACGACCTGCTTCAGCTTGGCGACGACCTCCACCAGGTCCCGCTGCTGGTCGATCACCTGCTCGATCGGCTTGTAGGCACCCGGGATCTCGTCCACCACGCCGGAGTCCTTGCGGCACTCCACACCCCGCGTCTGCTCCTCCAGGTCCTTGGTGGAGAAGCGCCGCTTGGCGGCGTTCCGGCTCATCCGCCGGCCGGCGCCGTGCGAGGCCGAGTTGAAGGACTTGTCGTTGCCGAGGCCCTTCACGATGTACGAGCCCGTGCCCATCGAGCCCGGGATGATCCCGTACTCACCGGACCCGGCCCGGATCGCGCCCTTGCGGGTCACGAGCAGGTCCATGCCCTCGTACCGCTCCTCCGCCACGTAGTTGTGGTGGCAGGAGATCTCCGGCTCGAACGCCGGCTTCGCCTTCTTGAACTCCTTGCGGACCACGTCCTTCAGGAGCGCCATCATGAGCGTGCGGTTGTACTTGGCGTACTCCTGCGCCCAGAACAGGTCGTTGCGGTATGCCGCCATCTGCGGGGTGTCCGCGACGAAGACGGCGAGGTCGCGGTCGACCAGGCCCTGGTTGTGCGGGAGGTTCTGGGCGACACCGATGTGGTGCTCGGCGAGCTCCTTGCCGATGTTGCGCGAGCCGGAGTGCAGCATCAGCCACACAGAACCGGACGTGTCGACACAAACCTCAACGAAATGGTTTCCGCCACCCAGCGTCCCCATCTGCTTGACGGCCCGCTCCTCACGGAACTTGACCGCCTCGGCCACGCCCCCGAACCGCCCCCAGAAGTCGTCCCAGCCGCCGGTGGCGAGCCCGTGGAAACGTCCCGGCTCGACAGGGCTGTCGTGCATGCCCCGGCCCACCGGAATCGCCTCCTCGATCTTCGACCGCAGCCGCGACAGGTCCCCCGGCAGGTCGTTCGCCGTCAGGGAGGTCCGCACCGCGGACATCCCGCAGCCGATGTCGACGCCGACCGCTGCCGGGCAGACGGCGCCGCGCATCGCGATGACCGAGCCGACCGTCGCGCCCTTGCCGTAGTGCACGTCCGGCATGACCGCGAGCCCCTCGATCCAGGGCAGGGTCGCCACGTTCCGCAACTGCTGGAGCGCGCCCTCCTCGACCGTGGCGGGGTCGGTCCACATACGGATGGGCACCTTCGCGCCCGGCATCTCGACGTACGACATAGCGTCCTCATTCCCCCGGAAGTTCCCAAAGTTCTCGAAAAGCAAAACCGGTGCCAAGGTCGACGTAAAGGACAACGGACCGGCGTTCACGGCAGTGCGTGCGATACACATTGTCTCCAGGGGGAGACCGGCGACGGCAAGCGATTAACCGGCGAGATGTCCAGCGAGAGGAGCCTGACCGTGCAGCGGAAGGCGTACGTATCCGGCGTCGTCGCGGTCCTCGCGGCCCTGCTGGCCGGCTGCACCGGCGGTTCCGACGGCGGCGACACCACGGACAGCGCCAACTCCGACAGCGCCGGCACGGCCACGGCGGCCGCCGAGCCCGGCCGTTACCGCAACCTCCCCGAACCCTGCGGCGCGGTCCGCGAGGACACCCTCGACTCCCTCCTCCCCGGCATCCGGGAGATCGTCGACGAGGAGCAGCGCGAGCACGCCTACGAGGGCGCGCCCACGCTCACCTACGACAACGACCGCAAGGTCGGGTGCCGTTGGAAGGTCGAGTCCGCGTCGGCGACCAACCACCTGTTCGTCGACTTCGAGCGCGTGGTGTCGTACGACAACGCGGTGAGCGACGACGACCAGGCGCGGGAGCTGTTCGCGGTCGGCCGGACGGCGGCGGACCTGCCGGAGCCGACGGCCACGGAGACGCTCTCCCCCACGGGCACACGGTCCCCGTCCGGGACGGGCACCCCGTCCGGCAGCGGCGCCCCGAGCCCGGCCGGAGCGGCGTCCGGCACCCCCTCGGGCACCCCCTCCGGCACTCCCGGCGGCACGCAGGGCCCGACGGTCACCCCGGCCGCGCTCCAGCCCCGCGTCCTCGAGGACCTCGCGGACGAGGCGTTCCTGGACGACGAGCTGAACAGCTCCGGTTCGACGGCCAGGCAGCGCACGGTGACTGTGGCGTTCCGCACGTCCAACGTCATCGTGACCATCGCGTACGAGGAGCAGCCGGCGACCGTCGCCGTCGCCCCGGACAGCAAGGAGATGCAGGACAGGGCCCGGAAACTGGCCGCGGAGCTGGCCGACTCGTTCGCCGAGTAGGGCTTGCGCGCACCCCGCGCAAAGCGGCTGAACCCGGTCCGCGCGGTTCACTCACCGCGTACCGTGACCCCTCGGACCTGTAACCCGAGCGTCACGAGTGAAGGAACCATGCAGCGACGAGCACAGCGAGCCGACCAGCCCGAGCAGCGACCCCGCCGCGTCACCCGCGTCCTCGTCGGCGCGGCGGCCGTCCCCGTGATGCTGATCGCCGCAGGCTGCTCCTCGGACTCCGGCTCCGGCGCCGAGGCCGGGCAGGCGTCGAAGAGCCCGGCGGGCGCCTCCGCGAGCCCCTCGCCGACCGTGGAGGCGGCGGCGTACGCGAAGCTGCCGGAGCCGTGCGCGGCGCTGTCGAAGAAGACGCTGGAGGATCTGGTCCCGGAGGCCGGCAAGAAGGGCAAGAAGGGCAACTCGGACGATCCCTCGCTCCGGGCCGGCTGCTCCTGGGACAGCCTCGACAACAACGGCGTCAAGGGCTCCCAGTTCCGCTGGCTGAACGTCTCGCTGCTGCGCTTCGAGTCCGACGTCACGCGCGGCACGGGCGAGCGGCGGGCGCAGGAGTACTACGAGAAGCAGGTCGCCGACGCCAAGTCGGTCGAGGGCGCCAAGAAGGTCACGTCCGACCAGGTCACCGGCACCGGGGACCAGGCGGCGGCGGTGCGCTACGACCTGAAGAAGAAGGAAGGCGCCTTCAAGCAGCAGACGGTCGTGACGCGCGTCGAGAACGTCGTCGTCACGGTCGACTACAACGGCGCGGGCCTGGCCGGCGAGAAGACGCCGGACGCCGACGACCTGATGAAGGCGGCGCGGAAGGCGGCCAAGGAGGCGGTGGCCGCGGTCACGAAGGCGAACGGGGCGGACGCGGCCGCGGGACAGGGCGGCCCGAAGTCGCCGTCCAAGTCGTCGTCCGGGTCGCCGTCCAAGTCGTCGTCCAAGTCACCCTCGAAGTCGGGCAGTTCGTCCACATCGGCGGCCAAGAAGAGCTGAACCGGGGGCTCCGGGGGATCACCGGGAGCCACCGGAAGAGTCACGGATGAGCTGACGTACACGGTCCGGCCACCCGTTCCCCGTACGCATGTGCCACCCTGTGGGCGCGCAACAACATGCAGTGGGAGGGGAATACGGGTGGCCGCGCCACTACAGCTGACACGGACGCACCGCGTACTCATCGGCGTGGTCGTCTTCGGTGCCGTGATCATCGCCGGCATCGGTTTCGCGGGGTCGTACGCAGCCGTACGCACCCTCGCCCTGAAGAAGGGCTTCGGGGACTTCAGTTACGTCTTCCCCATAGGCATCGACGCGGGTATCTGCGTCCTGCTCGCCCTGGATCTGCTCCTCACCTGGATCCGCATCCCCTTCCCGCTGCTCCGGCAGACGGCCTGGCTGCTGACGGCGGCGACGATCGCGTTCAACGGCGCGGCGGCCTGGCCGGACCCGCTGGGCGTCGGCATGCACGGCGTCATCCCGATCCTGTTCGTGGTCTCCGTGGAGGCGGCCCGGCACGCGATCGGCCGGATCGCGGACATCACGGCCGACAAGCACATGGAGGGCGTCCGCATCACCCGCTGGCTGCTCTCCCCCGTGCCGACCTTCCTGCTCTGGCGCCGGATGAAGCTGTGGGAGCTGCGCTCCTACGACCAGGTGATCAAGCTGGAGCAGGAGCGCCTCGTCTACCAGGCCCGCCTGCGCTCCCGCTACGGCCGCGCCTGGCGCCGCAAGGCACCGGTGGAGGCCCTGATGCCGCTGCGCCTGGCCAAGTACGGCGTCCCTCTCGCGGACACGGCACCGGCGGGCCTGGCCGCCGCGGGCATCGAACCGGCCCTGATACCCCCGGCGATACCCCCGGCGCCGCTCGCGCAACTGACGGCGGCGGACACCGTGGCCGAGGCGCTGGACACCGCCGAGGACGCCATGACCGCGGGCGGTCCCGCCGCCGCGGCGGGGGCCGACGCGGAGGTACTCCACGGCGAGCGGCGTCCCCGCGGCGAGCAGCGCCCCCACGACGAAGGCCACCCGCAGGCGGAGCAGCAGCATCTGCCCCAGCAGGACCAGAACCCCTGGCTTCAGGCCCGCGATCCCCAGACGATCGAGTACCACGGCGGCTACGACCCCACGTACAACCCGGAGGCCGCGTACGCGCAGTGGTACGCGGAGCAGCAGCAGGCCGAGCAGTACCAGCAGCAGTACGAGGAGCCCCCGGCAGCCACCGAGCCCTCACCGGAGGACACCGGCACGTTCCCCATCCCGGTCGGCCCGGGCCGCACGCGCGAGCTGGGCGAGGGCGGCGGCACTCCGCCCCCCGATCTGACCGAGGAGGACTACTACCTCGTCTTCAAGAAGTCGATCGACGGCAGCTACCCGACCTCCGGCCAGTTCCGGGGCGACGTGGAGGCCACCTACGGCTCCACGCTCCCGCAGCGCGAGGCCGAGCGCATGGTCAACCGCTTCACCAACCGCCACACCGCGGAGCTCCAGGAAGACCACATCGCCTGATCCACCCATGACGAGGGGGCGCCCGGTGTTCACCGGGCGCCCCCTCGTCGTGGAACGCGTCTACTCCCCGAGCAGGTGCCGCACCCGCTCCTGGCCGACCGCCAGCAGCAGCGTGGGCAGCCGCGGGCCGGTGTCGCGGCCCACCAGCAGGTGGTAGAGCAGCGCGAAGAACGTCCGCTGAGCGGTCTTGATCTCCGCGGGCAGCTCCTTGGGCGTGGCGTCGGCGGAGAACCCGGCCTGGACCTTGGGGACCCCGTAGACCAGATGGGTCAGCCCGTCCAGCGACCAGTTCTCCGCCAGCCCGTCGAGCAGCAGCCGCACCGACTGTCGGGACGGCTCGTCGAGCGACTTCAGCAGCTCGGCGTCCGCGTCCTCGCGCACGATCGTCCGCTGGTCGGCGGGGACCTGCGTGTTGATCCACGCCTCGGCCTTGTCGTACCGCGGGCGGACCTCGTCGAGCGAGCCGAGCGGCTTGTCGGGCTCCAGCTCGCTCAGAATGCGCAGGGCCTGGTCCGTGTGCCCGGCGGTGATGTCGGCGACGGACGCCAGGGTCCGGTACGGCATCGGCCGCGGCGTCGCGGGCAGCTCGCCGGCGGCCGTGCGCACCGCGCGGGCGTGCGCGGCGATGTCGGCGGGCAGCGCCGAGCCGTCGGCCACCTTGGCGTCGAGCTTGTCCCACTCGTCGTAGAGCCGCTGGATCTCCTGGTCGAAGGCGATCTTGAACGACTGGTTGGGCCTGCGCCGGGCATACAGCCAGCGCAGCAGCTGCGGCTCCATGATCTTCAGCGCGTCGGCCGGGGTGGGCACCCCGCCCCGGGAGGACGACATCTTCGCCATCCCGGAGATCCCGACGAACGCGTACATCGGGCCGATCGGCTGACTGCCGCCGAAGATCCCGACGATCTGGCCGCCCACCTGGAAGCTGGACCCCGGGGACGAGTGGTCGACGCCGCTGGGCTCGAAGACCACGCCCTCGAAGGCCCACCGCATCGGCCAGTCGACCTTCCAGACCAGCTTGCCGCGGTTGAACTCGTTCAGCCGGACGGTCTCGGAGAAGCCGCAGGCGGTGCAGGCGTACGTCAGCTCGGTGGTGCCGTCGTCGTAGGACGTGACGGTGGTGAGGTCCTTCTCGCAGTTGCCGCAGTAGGGCTTGTACGGGAAGTACCCGGCGGAACCGGAGCTGCCGTCGTCCTCGCCCGCCGCCCCCGACCCCTCCGCGGCCTCGATCTCCGCCTCGTCGGCGGGCTTCTGCTGCGGCTTCTTCCCGCCCTTGGGCTTGGTCCGGTACTGCGCGAGGACGGCGTCGATGTCCCCGCGGTGCCGCATGGCGTGCAGGACCTGCTCGCGGTACACCCCGGAGGTGTACTGCTCGGTCTGGCTGATCCCGTCGAAGGCGACGCCCAGCTCGCCCAGCGCCTCGACCATGGCCGCCTTGAAGTGCTCGGCCCAGTTCGCGTACGGGGAGCCCGCGGGCGCGGGCACGGAGGTCAGCGGCTTGCCGATGTGCTCGCCCCAGGACTCGTCGACCCCGGGCACCCCGTTGGGCACCTTGCGGTACCGGTCGTAGTCGTCCCACGAGATCAGGTGCCGGACCTCGCGCCCGCGGCGCCGGATCTCGTCGGCGACGAGGTGCGGGGTCATGACCTCCCGGAGGTTCCCCAGGTGAATGGGGCCCGAGGGCGACAGCCCGGACGCGACGACGACCGGTTTGCCCGGGGCCCGACGCTCCGACTCCTCGATGACCTCGTCCGCGAAACGGGAGACCCAGTCGGTGGTCTCGGTGCTCTGAGCCACGATCGGCACGTCCTTCTTTCTCCTGGAGCGGCCGATACGGTCAACGGCCGGCCCGCCCATTCTCCCAGCAACGGCGGCAACGGCGAAAACGCCTTTTCACACGGTCACGGACGGGGCGCCCGCACGCGGGACGGACGCGGGATATTCGCTTTACCCCCCATGGGATACTGACCGTGTCTATCTGAACCCACGAGGAGAACGGCACCCACTCCATGGCCTCGGTCACGTCCCTCAGCGCCTCCGTCGAACAGCAGCTCACCTCCGCGCTCTCGGCCGCCCTGCCGGAGACGGACGCGGACCCCCTGCTCCGACGCAGCGACAGGGCCGACTTCCAGGCCAACGGAGTCCTGGCGCTCGCGAAGAAGGCCAAGGCCAACCCGCGTGAGCTGGCGACGCAGGTCGTCGCGGGCATCACCACCGGCGACGTGATCAAGGACATCGAGGTCTCCGGCCCCGGCTTCCTCAACATCACGATCACCGACCGGGCGATCACCGAGGTCCTGGCCGCCCGGTACGCGGACACCGCGCGCCTCGGCGTCCCCCACGCGGACGCGCCCGGCACGACGGTCATCGACTACGCCCAGCCGAACGTGGCGAAGGAGATGCACGTCGGCCATCTGCGCTCCGCGGTGATCGGCGACGCCGTCGTCCAACTCCTGGAGTTCACCGGCGAGAACGTCGTCCGCAGGCACCACATCGGCGACTGGGGCACCCAGTTCGGCATGCTCATCCAGTACCTGGACGAGCACCCGCACGAACTGGACCACGAGGCCGCCGAGGTCAGCGGCGAGGAGGCGATGTCCAACCTCGACCGCCTCTACAAGTCCGCCCGCAGGCTCTTCGACTCCGACGAGGAGTTCAAGACGAGGGCGCGCCGCCGCGTCGTCGACCTCCAGGCCGGCGACCCGCGCACGCTCGCCATGTGGCAGAAGTTCGTGGACGAGTCGAAGATCTACTTCTTCTCGGTCTTCGAGAAGCTGGACATGGAGATCCGCGACCCCGACATCGTCGGCGAGTCCGGCTACAACGAGATGCTCGCCGAGACCTGCCGCCTCCTGGAGGAGTCGGGCGTCGCCGTCCGCTCCGAGGGCGCCCTCTGCGTCTTCTTCGACGACGTCAAGGGCCCGGACGGCAATCGGGTCCCGCTGATCGTGCAGAAGTCGGACGGCGGCTACGGCTACGCGGCGACCGACCTCTCCGCGATCCGCGACCGCGTCTTCAACCTCAAGGCGAACAGCCTCATCTACGTCGTGGACGCCCGCCAGTCGCTCCACTTCAAGATGGTCTTCGACACGGCCCGCAAGGCCGGCTGGCTGAACGACGAGGACGTGAAGGCGTACCAGCTGGCCTTCGGCACGGTCCTCGGCAAGGACGGCAAGCCCTTCAAGACCCGTGAGGGCGAGACGGTCCGCCTGGTCGACCTGCTGGACGAGGCGATCGACCGCGCGACGGCGGTGGTGCGGGAGAAGGACACCCAGGACCAGCTCTCCGAGGCGGAGATCGCCGAGCGCGGCACCCAGGTGGGCATCGGCGCGGTGAAGTACGCCGACCTGTCCACCTCGGCCAACCGCGACTACAAGTTCGACCTGGACCAGATGGTCTCGCTGAACGGCGACACCTCGGTCTACCTCCAGTACGCGTACGCCCGTATCCAGTCGATCCTGCGCAAGGCCGGAGAGACCCGCCCGGCGCCCCACCCGGAGCTGGACCTGCACGAGGCGGAGCGCGCGCTGGGCCTGCACCTGGACGCGTTCGCGGAGACGGTGGCCGAGGCGGCCTCGGAGTACGCCCCGCACAAGATGACGGCGTACCTGTACCAACTGGCGTCGCTGTACACGTCGTTCTACGACAAGTGCCCGGTCCTGAAGGCGGAGAGCCCGGCGCAGGTCGAGAACCGCCTGTTCCTCTGCGACCTCACGGCCCGCACCCTCCAGCAGGGCATGGCCCTGCTGGGCATCAGGACGCCCGAGCGTCTCTGACACCCGATGGCCACCCTCCCCAACGCGCTCCCGAGGCTCGCCGCCGACCCCACCGGCGGCGCCCTCGGTCTCGACCTGCCGCCCGGCAGGCTGATCGGCTCCCTCCTGTGGCACGCCGACGCGGACGCGGCCCCTGGTGACTGGGCGACGCTCGGCCGGGCCCGCTCCGTCGGTCTCCTTCCGCTCCTCGTAGAGGTCGGCCGGCACGGCGGCCCCGAGGAGTGGGAGCTGATACCCGGCGAGACCTCGTACCCCGGGGACCACGACCCCCAGGAGGTGCTCGCCGAGTACTGGGAGGACCTGTCGGACGACCCCTGGCCCGGTCCGGCCTCCGAGGCCGCCGCCTCCGGCACCCGCGACCCCGACGCACTGGCCGCGCAGACCGCCCAGCGCCTCCTCACGGACGGGACCTCGCTCAAGGAACCCCGCCTCGCCCTCGTCCCCGCCCGCCGCAGCGCGGACGTCGCGGCGGCGATCGGCTGGTCGGGCGCCGTGAACCACGAGGAGGACGTGGCCCGCCTGTGCGCGGTGCTCCGCTCCTGGGAGGACCGCTTCGGCGTACGCGTCGTCGCGCTCACCTTCGACCGGATGGTCGTCTCGGTCGCGGCACCGCCCTCCACCCCCGCCGAGGCGCGGGCGGTGGCGGCCGAGCACTTCGCGTTCTGCCCGGACAACGTCGCCCAGAGCGGTTCCCCGACCCTCGATGCTTACGCCGAGCAACTGATCGGCGGGGAAAACTGGTCCTTCTGGTGGGACTGAGCCACATCCGGAACGAGAACGGGGCGACACCATGAGCGAGAAGGCCAGGCAGTTGTTCGAGGCGCTCGACCTGGACAGGAACGGCATCCTGACCCGCGAGGAGGTCATCGTCGCCCTGCGGAGCAAGGGCCCGACCCTGGCCGCCGCGGGCGTGCTGCCGTTCTGGGCCCTGGGGGACGCCGACGCCTCCTCCGCGCTGTTCGACGCCGCCGACCAGAACGGGGACGCGGTGCTCACGCTGGAGGAGTTCTCCGTGGCGGTGGACCGCCGCTTCGGCTGGCGCTGACATCTCACGCACCTGGTGCGACGCTGGAGACAGCAGCGTGACCGAGGGAACTCGGGAGGCCCGATGGGACGAGATGTCCCGGCGGTCGTCTTCACCCGTGAGGACCGCCGCCGGTACCGGATCAAGGTGCAGCAGTGCCTCGACGCGTTCGCCCTGATGCTGCGCGAGGCACGGTTCGAGTCGGAGCGCCCCCAGGTGGGGCTGGAGATCGAGCTGAACCTGGTGGACGACGACGCCGAGCCGGCGATGCGCAACAGCGACGTCCTGGAGGCGATCGCGGACCCGGCGTGGTCGACGGAGCTGGGCCGCTTCAACCTGGAGATCAACGTCCCGCCACGCCGTCTGACCGAGGGCGGTCCGGACTCCTGGGAGTCGGAGGTCCGCGCCGCGCTCAACCACGCCGACGAGCGCGCCCGGTCGGTCGGCGCGCACCTCATCATGATCGGCATCCTGCCCACGCTCGAACAGGACCACGTCGGGGAGCGCGCGCTCTCCGAGAACCCCCGCTACCGGCTGCTCAACGACCAGGTCTTCGCGGCCCGGGGCGAGGACCTGCGCATCGAGGTGGACGGTGCCGACCGGCTGCGGACCTACGCCGACACGATCACCCCGGAGGCCGCGTGCACCAGCACGCAGTTCCACCTCCAGGTGTCACCGGAGGAGTTCCCCGCCTACTGGAACGCGGCGCAGGCCATCTCCGGCATCCAGGTCGCGCTGGCCGCCAACGCGCCGTTCCTCTTCGGCAAGGAGCTGTGGCACGAGACCCGCATCCCCCTCTTCGAACAGGCGACCGACACCCGCCCGGAGGAGATCAAGGTGCAGGGGGTGCGGCCCCGGGTGTGGTTCGGCGAGCGGTGGATCAACAGCGTCTTCGACCTCTTCGAGGAGAACCTGCGCTACTTCCCCGCGCTGCTGCCCCTGTGCGAGGACGAGAATCCCTTGGAGACGCTGGAGCAGGGCGACGTCCCCGACCTCGGCGAGCTCACCCTGCACAACGGCACCGTCTACCGCTGGAACCGCCCCGTCTACGCCGTAGCCCACGACAAACCGCACGTCCGCGTGGAGAACCGGGTACTGCCCGCCGGCCCCACCGTCGCGGACACCCTCGCCAACGGCGCGTTCTACTACGGCCTGACCCGCGCCCTCGTGGAGGAGGAACGGCCCGTGTGGTCGCGGATGTCGTTCGCGGCGGCCGAGGAGAATCTGCACACGGCGGCCCGGCACGGCATCGACGCCCTGCTGTACTGGCCCGGCATGGGCGAGGTCCCGGTCTGCGAGCTCGTCCTGCGCCGCCTGCTGCCACTCGCCCACCGGGGCCTGGAGCTCTCCGGCATGGACGACGCCTGGCGCGAACCCCTGCTCGGCATCATCGAGCAGCGCTGCGTCACCGCCCGCAACGGCGCGGTCTGGCAGAAGGAGATGTTCCACCGGGTCGCGGCGGCATCGGCCTCCGGCCGCCACGAGGCCCTGCGCCGGATGACACAGCTCTACATCGACTACATGCATCTCAACGCCCCGGCCCACACCTGGCCGGTCGACTGACACCACCGACGCCTCACCGACGACGGCGGTGTCCCTCCTGCCGACGCGGCACTAGGCCCGGTTCAGCCTCTGGGCCACTTCGGTGGCCCAGTAGGTGAGGATGTTCCGCGCCCCGGCCCGCTTGATACCGGTCAGCGACTCCAGGATCGCCCGCTCCCGGTCGATCCAGCCCTTCTCGGCGGCGGCCTCGATCATCGAGTACTCACCGGAGATCTGGTACGCGGCGACCGGCACGTCCACGGCGTCCGCGACGCGCGCCAGGACGTCCAGATAGGGCCCGGCGGGCTTCACCATCACCATGTCGGCCCCCTCCTCCAGATCGAGGGCCAGCTCCCGCATCGACTCCCGCGCGTTGGCGGGGTCCTGCTGATACGTCTTCCGGTCCCCCTGCAACGACGAGGCGACCGCCTCGCGGAAGGGGCCGTAGAACGCCGACGCGTACTTGGCGGTGTAGGCCAGCACGGCCACGTCCTCGCGCCCGATCTGGTCCAGCGCGTCCCGGACGACCCCGATCTGCCCGTCCATCATCCCGCTCGGGCCCACCACATGGGCCCCGGCGTCGGCCTGGACCTGGGCCATCTCGGCGTAGCGCTCCAGGGTGGCGTCGTTGTCGACGCGCCCGGACTCGTCCAGCACACCGCAGTGACCGTGATCGGTGGTCTCGTCCAGGCACAGGTCGGACATGACGAGCAGTTCGTCCCCGACCTCGGCGCGCACCTCGCGGATCGCGACCTGGAGGATCCCGTCCGGGTCGGTCCCCGGCGTGCCGACCGCGTCCTTCTTCGACTCCTCCGGCACCCCGAACAGCATGATCCCGGAGATCCCGGCGGCCACCGCCTCGGCGGCGGCCTTCTTCAGACTGTCCCGGGTGTGCTGGACGACACCGGGCATCGCGGCGACGGCCACCGGCTCGCTCACACCCTCGCGCACGAACGCGGGCAGGATGAAATCGGCCGGATGCAGCCGGGTCTCGGCGACCATCCGCCGCATGACGGGAGACGTCCGCAGCCGCCGCGGCCGCGCACCGGGAAAGGAACCGTACGTCGTCATACGCCCTACGCTACGCCCGCCCGCCCTCTGCCTTTGCCGACGCGTCGTCGGGGCCCGCCTCCGCCCCGCACCCCTGCTCACCGACCGGGCGGCCTGCCGCGGCGCACCTCCCGGTCGGCCACGGCCTCATGACCGACACCGCGCGTACGACGGACGCGCGCGACGACCGCGTCACCGGCCCGCGGGCGACCGGCGACGTGGCCGCGGCAGTTCCGCGCGGACTACCTGCCTGCCGTGCCCGGCAGCTGAGGCACGGAAGGCTCGGCGGGCGACACCGGCACACCGACGTGCGGCTCGAGCGGCACCGCGTGCTCCGCGGGGACACCGGGCTCCACCGGGACACCGGGCTCGCCCGGCGACACCGGCACACCGACGTGCGGCTCGAGCGGCACCGCGTGTTCACCGGACGTCGCCGGGACGGAGTCCGCGGGCACCGCCGGCACGGCGGGAATCAGCGCGCCGGGCATCACGGGGACGAAGTCCGGGGAATGCCCGGCGACAGCGCCCGCCGGCGGCGCGGTGTGCGGGGCGGCGGCCGAGGCGGAGGGCGCCGCGCCCAGCGCCAGGACGCCGGCCGTCATGGCGAGTGCGAGGACCCGCCGCTTCATGGTGCGGGAGCCGAAACGAATCACAAGTGTCTCCTTGTGCGAGGGAGTTGTACCCGGCGGACTCCCGGTCCGTCGGTGCACCCACCATGGCGAAGCGATGCTGAGTCCTCGCTGAAGCGGCTGAACGCCCGCTGAAAGCCGAGGGAAGGCGGCCGGAAGCCGCACGACGGCCACGGGGCGCCGGGCCCACCGCCTCCGCTCTTCAGCGGGGGCTCAGCTTGCGGCTGCCATACTCCCCGCGTGCGCATCCTGGTGGTGGAAGACGACGTCCGGCTCCGTGAACTCCTCAAGGAGGGCCTGGAGCCAGAGGGTTTCACCATCGAGACGGCGGCCGACGGCAGGAGTGGCCTGGAGCTGGCCCGGGACACCGGGTACGCGGCGATCGTGCTGGACGTGATGCTGCCCGGACTCTCCGGCTATCAGGTCTGCTCCCGGCTGCGGGAGGCCGGCGTCTGGACTCCGATCCTGATGCTGACCGCCAAGGACGGCGAATACGACGAGGCCGACGGTCTCGACGTCGGCGCGGACGACTATCTCACCAAGCCGTTCTCCTTCGTCGTCCTGATCGCGCGGCTGCGGGCCCTGACACGGCGCAGCGGCCTGGACCGGCCGGACACGATCGAACTGGGTGACCTGCGGCTGGAGCCGACGGCCCTGGCCTGCAGCCGGGGGAACGAGAACGTCACGCTGACGGCCAAGGAGTTCGCCGTACTGGAGTGCCTGGCCCGCCGCGCCGGACAGGTGGTGTCCAAGACCGAGATCGTGCACACGGTGTGGGACACCGCCTACGACGGCGGGGCCAATCTCGTCGAGGTCTACATCAGAACCCTGCGCCGGAAGATCGACGTGCCCTTCGGCCGACAGGCGATCCGCACGATACGGGGCGCGGGATATCTGCTGGTCCGCGACGGGGGGTGACCGCGGCATGAGCCTGCTGTCCGGGATGAGTGTCCGCGCCAAGGCCACGGCGGCCGCCGCCGGAACCGTCGCCTTCGCGTTCGCCCTGTGCATGCTGGCCCTGGTACTGGTTCTGCAGCAGAACCTGCGCGACAGCGCGAAGGCGGACGCCGAGCACACCGCCCTGAGCATCGAGGGCCAGTTGGCGTCCACCGGGCTGACACCCGGCGTCCCGGCGGTCGTCGCGCCGCCCTCGGTGACCGTCAAGGACGCGCGGGGACGGGTGATCGTCCCGGTACTTCCGGTGGAGCCCGACGTCACACCGGGCGGCGAGGTGAGCGACGGCACGGAGGACGCCTCCGCCGCGGAGCCCCTGACGCCGTACAGCGTGGACGTCACCCCCTCGTCCACCGCTCTCGACAGCGTCACCCGGCTCCTGCTGCGCCACGTCGCGCCCGCGGCCGCCGGGCTCGTGCTGTTCGTGGCCGCTCTCACGTGGCTGCTGGTCGGCCGCGCCCTGCGCCCGGTGGCCGCCATCCGGGAGGAGTTCACCGAGATCACCGCCCGTGATCTGCACCGCCGCGTCCCGGTGCCCAGGGCACGCGACGAGATCTCCCGGCTGGCGCAGACGATGAACGCCACGCTGGACCGACTGGACCTCTCCATGACCCGGCAGCGTCAGTTCGTCGCGGACGCCTCCCATGAACTGCGCAGCCCGATCGCGGCGGTACGCGCCCAGCTCGAACTCGCCCTGGCCCGCCCCTCGCTGACGGACTGGCCGACCGCCGTGCACAAGGCTCTCCGCGACACCGAACGCCTCCAGGCCGTCGCCTCCGACCTGTTGCTGCTCGCCAGGCTCGACGCGCAGGAGGCGCCCGTCCGCTCTCCCGTGGACCTCGCGGCGCTGACGGCCGCGGAGATACGGCGCCACCCCGGGACGGTGGTGGCGTCCGACGGCGTCATGGGAGCGGACGGAAAGGAGCGGGCCGCTGTCGTCCACGGCAGCCGGGTGCAGCTCTCCCGGCTGCTCACCAACCTCACCGACAACGCCCGCAGACACGCGCGCACCACCGTCTCGATCAGCGTCGGGGTGAGTGACGGCATGGTCGAACTGTCCGTGGACGACGACGGTCCCGGCATCCCGGAACCCGACCGTGAGCGCGTCTTCGAACGCTTCACCAGGCTGGACGACGCACGCGCCCGGCAGGACGGTGGCGCCGGCCTCGGCCTCGCGATCGCCAGGGACATCGCCCACGCTCACGGCGGCACCCTCACCATCGGGACCGGTCCCCGGGGAGGCGCCCGCGTGCTCCTGCGGCTGCCGTGCCAGGACGCCCCGTAGCGCACCGGGCGGCGCGGGCCGCGACGTCACCGGTGAACGCGGCGGCGGGGCGCGCCGTCACGACACGCCCCGCCACCACCTCACCTCACGACCTCAGGTCGTACGCCTCCGCCGCGCCCCCGGCCGCCGCTCACTGGGCCGCGTCACCGGATCCCCGGCCTCCAACGCGGCCTCCCGGCGCCGCGTCCCGAAGTCGGCCAGCGCCTCGGCCAGCTTGTGCACGGACGGCTCCGGAGCCATGACGTCCACCCGGAGCCCGTGCTCCTCGGCGGTCTTGGCCGTGGCGGGCCCGATGCAGGCGATCACGGTCACGTTGTGCGGCTTCCCGGCGATGCCCACCAGGTTCCGTACCGTGCTCGACGAGGTGAAGAGAACGGCGTCGAAGCCACCCCCCTTGATCGCCTCCCGCGTCTCCGCCGGCGGCGGCGACGCCCGCACGGTCCGGTACGCCGTGACGTCGTCGACCTCCCAGCCCAGCTCGATGAGACCCGCCACCAGCGTCTCCGTGGCGATGTCGGCCCGCGGCAGGAAGACCCGGTCGATCGGATCGAAGACAGGGTCGTACGGCGGCCAGTCCTCCAGCAGCCCCGCCGCCGACTGCTCCCCGCTCGGCACCAGATCCGGCTTCACACCGAACGCGACGAGCGACCTCGCCGTCTGCTCCCCCACCGCGGCGACCTTGATCCCCGCGAAGGCCCGGGCGTCGAGCCCGTACTCCTCGAACTTCTCCCGCACGGCCTTGACCGCGTTCACCGAGGTGAAGGCGATCCACTCGTAGCGCCCGGTCACCAGCCCCTTGACCGCCCGCTCCATCTGCTGGGGCGTGCGCGGCGGCTCGACGGCGATCGTCGGCACCTCGTGCGGCACGGCCCCGTACGACCGCAGCTGGTCGGAAAGCGAAGCCGCCTGCTCCTTGGTCCGCGGCACGAGCACCTTCCAGCCGAACAGCGGCTTGGACTCGAACCACGACAACTGTTCGCGCTGAGCCGCGGCGGAACGCTCCCCGACCACGGCTATCACGGGCCTCCCGCCCTCGGGCGAGGGCAGCACCTTGGCCTGCTTCAGCGTCTGCGCCACGGTCCCCAGCGTCGCGCTCCACGTCCGCTGCCGGGTCGTGGTCCCCGCGACCGTCACGCTCATCGGCGTATCGGGCTTGCGCCCCGCCGACACCAGCTCACCGGCGACGGCGGCCACGGAGTCGAGCGCGGTGGAGACGACCAGGGTGCCGTCCGACGCCCCGGCCTCGGTCCAGCACCGCTCGGTCGCGGTCCGGGCGTCGACGAACCGGACGTCCGCGCCCTGCGCGTCCCGCAACGGCACACCGGCGTACGCCGGCACCCCGACCCCGGCCGCGACACCCGGCACGACCTCGAACGGAACACCCGCCGCGGCGCAGGCGAGCATCTCCTCGGCGGCGTACGTGTCGAGTCCCGGGTCCCCGGACACCGCACGGACGACCCGCCTGCCGCCCCGCGCGGCCTCCATGACAAGATGTGCGGCACCCCGCACCACGGGGACAATGGTTGCTGACGTACCGTCAACAACCGTCAGCTGAGGCGTGCCTGAGCCCGGATTGAGGTCCGACGAAGGACCCGGTTCCGTGTTCACGACGGCCACGCCCGGCCGGGCGTGCGTGCGTACGACGTCGAGCACCTCGTGCTCGGCGACGAGAACGTCCGCGCGCGCCAGCGCTTCGACGGCTCGCAGGGTCAGCAGTCCCGGATCCCCGGGTCCGGCACCGAGAAAGGTGACGTGCCCGTGTTCCGGACCGGCGGCGGGAAGGGTGGTGGGGCTCACTGTGCTCGCTCCCCCATCAGACCGGCCGCGCCCTGGGCGAGCATCTCGGCGGCGAGTTCGCGGCCGAGTGCCACTGCCCGGTCGTGCGTTTCGGGCACGGGACCGGTGGTGGACAGCTGCACCGTACGGGAGCCGTCGGTCGTGCCGACGACGCCCCGCAGGCGCATTTCCTTGACAATCTGCCCGTCGGCCAAGAGGTCGGCGAGCGCTCCCACGGGAGCACTGCAACCGGCCTCCAGGGCGGCGAGCAGGGACCGCTCGGCGGTGACGGCGACCCGGGTGAAGGGGTCGTCGAGCTCGCCGAGCACAGCGATCAGCTCCGCGTCGTCCGCGGCGCACTCGATCGCCAGAGCCCCCTGGCCGGGGGCGGGCAGAACGGTGTCGACCGACAGGAAGTCGGTCACCTCGTCGATCCGGCCGATCCGCTGCAGTCCGGCGGCGGCGAGCACGACGGCGTCGAGCTCGCCCTTGTGGACGTACCCGATGCGGGTGTCGACGTTGCCGCGGATCGGCACCGTCTCGATGTCCAGCCCGTGGCCGCGCGCGAACGCGTTCAGCTGCGCCATCCGGCGCGGCGAACCGGTACCGATGCGGGCCCCGCGCGGAAGGTCGGTGAACTTCAGCGCGTCGCGGGCGACGATCACGTCCCGCGGGTCCTCGCGCAGCGGGACGGCGGCCAGCGCCAGGTCCTCGGGCTGCGTGGTCGGCAGGTCCTTCAGCGAGTGCACGGCGAAGTCGACATCGCCCCGCAGCAGCGCGTCGCGCAGCGCGGTCACGAACACACCCGTGCCGCCGATCTGCGCGAGGCTCTCGCGCGAGACGTCGCCGTACGTGGTGATCTCGACGAGCTCTACAGGCCGTCCGGTCACCTGGCTCACGGCTTCCGCCACCTGCCCGGACTGGGCCATGGCGAGCTTGCTCCGCCTCGTCCCCAGTCTCAGTGCCTTCTCCGTCATGCCGGCCCTCGGTTCTGTGCGTTCTTCTCGGTGCTGCCCTCGGTGCGCGAGACGGAGGCCACCGTCTCGGGGTCGAGGTCGAACAGGGTCCGCAGCGCGTCCGCGTACCCGGCGCCGCCGGGCTCGGCCGCGAGCTGCTTCACCCGTACCGTCGGCGCGTGCAGCAGCTTGTCGACGACCCGGTGCACCGCCTGCCGGATCTCGCCGCGCTGCTTGTCGTCCAGGCCGGGCAGCCGCCCGTCCAGACGTGCGATCTCGCTCGCCACGACGTCCGCGGCCATCGTCCGCAGCGCGACCACGGTCGGCGTGATGTGCGCGGCCCGCTGGGCGGCGCCGAACGCCGACACCTCGTCGGAGACGAGGCGGCGCACCTGGTCGACGTCGGCCGCCATCGGGGCGTCCGCCGACGCCTCGGCCAGCGACTCGATGTCGACGAGCCGCACGCCGGCGAGCCGGTGCGCGGCCGCGTCGATGTCGCGCGGCATCGCGAGGTCGAGCAGGAAGAGGACCGGCTCGGGGCGCGGCGCCTCGGCGACCGGCTCGGGCTTGCGGTGCTCGGCGATCCGGCCCGCGGTGGCCATGGTCGCGGCCAGCGCGGTGATCAGCCCGGGCGTCTCCTCGGGCGTGCGGCGGGCCGCCTCCCGCCGCTCGACCGCGCCGCCGGCGGCCCACGCCGCGTGCTGCTCCAGCGTCGCGGCGTCCATACCGGCGACGGCGGCCTCACCCATCACGGAGAAGCCGGGCGTGGTCAGGTCCAGGGGGCAGTTCTCGTCGTTCCCCGCGGAGGCGGGCGGCAGCGGCGTCCGCTGGGCGCCCGTCGTCGGCCTGCCGGTGGACGGAGCGGCGCTCTCCTCGACGTGCGCGGGGCGGCCGGTGCGGCCCTCGACGGCGGCCGCGATCTCCTCCGCCTGCAGCACGAGTCCGGTGGCGCCGGTGCAGGAGACAGCGATGTCGGCACGTGTCAGCTCGGCCCGCACCGCGTCCATCGGTACCGCCCGGGCCACCACGTCCACGTCGTCGGCCTGGTTCAGGATCTGCGCGAGGCGCTCGGCCCGCTCGAGAGTGCGGTTGGCGACGACGATCTCGCCGACCCCGGCCCGTGCCAGCGTCGCGGCGGCCAGCGAGGACATCGAGCCGGCGCCGATCACCAGCGCCCGCTTGCCCCGCGCCCACCGCTCCACGGGCTCGCCGGAGGTCAGCTGCTCCAGGCCGAAGGTGACCAGGGACTGCCCGGCCCGGTCGATGCCGGTCTCGGTGTGGGCACGCTTGCCGACCCGCAGCGCCTGCTGGAAGAGGTCGTTCAGCTCCCGTCCGGCGGTGTGCATCTCCTGCGCGCGGGCCAGCGAGTCCTTCATCTGGCCGAGGATCTGCCCCTCGCCGACGACCATCGAGTCCAGCCCGCACGCCACCGAGAACAGATGGTGGACGGCCCGGTCCTCGTAGTGCACGTAGAGGTACGGCGTGAGCTCCTCCAGGCCGACGCCACTGTGCTGGGCGAGCAGCGTGGACAGCTCGGCGACACCCGCGTGGAACTTGTCCACGTCGGCGTAGAGCTCGATGCGGTTGCAGGTGGCGAGCACCGAGGCCTCGGCGGCCGGTTCGGCGGCGACCGTGTCCTGCACCAGCTTGGCCTGGGCGTCCGTGTTCAGCGCGGCCCGCTCCAGCACGCTCACCGGAGCACTGCGGTGACTCAGTCCGACGACGAGCAGACTCATGCCGGCATCACGGCGGGTACGTCCCCGTCGGGTCCCTTGTCGGTGGTCTGCTTGCGCGCGACGGCGGCCGGGACAGCGGCCTCGGGCGCCGACGCGGCCTCCTCGCCTGCCTTGCGCTGCTCGTGGAAGGCGAGGATCTGCAGCTCGATGGAGAGGTCGACCTTGCGCACGTCGACACCGTCCGGCACGGACAGCACCGTCGGCGCGAAGTTCAGGATGGAGGTGACACCGGCGGCGACGAGCCGGTCGCACACCTGCTGCGCGGCACCGGCGGGGGTCGCGATCACGCCGATCGACACTCCGTTGTCCTGGATGATCTTCTCCAGGTCGTCGGTGTGCTGGACCGGGATCCCCGCGACCGCGCGGCCGGTGAGCGCGGCGTCGGCGTCGATGAGCGCGGCGACCCGGAAGCCGCGGGAGGCGAACCCGCCGTAGTTGGCGAGGGCGGCACCGAGGTTTCCGATACCGACGATCACTACCGGCCAGTCCTGGGTGAGGCCGAGTTCACGGGAGATCTGGTAGACGAGATACTCGACGTCGTAACCGACACCGCGGGTGCCGTACGAGCCGAGGTAGGAGAAGTCCTTGCGGAGCTTCGCGGAGTTGACCCCGGCGGCGGCCGCCAGTTCCTCGGACGAGACCGTGGGTACCGAGCGCTCCGACAGCGCGGTCAGGGCTCGGAGGTACAGCGGAAGACGGGCGACGGTGGCCTCGGGAATCCCTCGGCTACGGGTCGCCGGTCGGTGAGTTCGGCCAGTTGCCACGGTGCTCCTGCGGGTAGAGCGGGGCTGCGGGCGGTCATACGTCCCCGGACCGCCCCGTCGCATGCAGGCTATGTCTTTGTGAACGCGTGCACAAAGATGGTGTCCGATTTGCCCGGCCAACGTGACCGGCGTCACGCGCGCTCCGCGAGGCGGCGAAAGGGGGGCCACAATCGAACACTCTCCTGAAAAGTTCCCGCCCCCGAGACCAGGTCGCCATCGATCCTAAGCCAGACCGGACACCCGGTCGCGCCGTCCGCCGCTCGGGAGCCGGCCGCGGCGCCGCCCGCCCCTCACCCGGCGAGCGCCTTGCGGAGGCGCCCCTCGTCCACCCGCCAGAACGTGTGCTGCTCGCCGTCCACCAGGACGACCGGGATCTGCTCCCAGTACGTGTCGTGGAGTTCCTTGTCCTCGGTGATGTCCTTCCGCTCCCACGACACACCGAGATCGGCACAGACCTTCTCGATCACCGTCTGTGCGTCATCACACAGATGACAGCCGGGCTTGCGGACGAGCGTGACCATGCGATCCCCGGGCGCTGCGGCGGGCACTGCGCCCGGAGCGGCGGGCTTACGGCGGAAAATCGGGCTCATGCCGGCCATTGTCGCGCCACCGGGGGCCGTTGTCCGACGGCACCGAAGCGGAGTTGTTTAACGGCACGGACGCGGAGAGTTCACGGCGTTCCAACCTCTCGACTCCGGAACCTCCGAACAGAATGGCTATGCTCACGCCATGGCCGCTCTCGGATGGCTCACTCCCCGTAGGCGCTCCGCCACGGCGCGGAGCGTGTTGGCAGGCGAGGCCGCGGCGGAGGCCGCGCGCAAGACACAGGACACCTCCGCCGTCGCAGGCGACGAGCCGGAGTTTCCCGTGCACGGCGACGACCGGGCCGCCGCCTTCTTCGACCTCGACAACACCGTGATGCAGGGTGCCGCGCTCTTCCACTACGGGCGCGGGCTCTACAAGCGGAAGTTCTTCGAGACCCGCGACCTCGCGAAGTTCGCCTGGCAGCAGGCGTGGTTCCGGCTGGCCGGGTTCGAGGACCCGGAGCACATGCAGGACGTGCGCGAGTCGGCGCTCTCGATCGTGAAGGGGCATCGGGTCGCCGAGCTCCAGTCGATCGGCGAGGAGATCTACGACGAGTACATGGCCGTGCGGATCTGGCCGGGGACCCGGGCACTGGCGCAGGCACATCTGGACGCCGGTCAGAAGGTGTGGCTGGTGACGGCCGCGCCGGTGGAGATCGCGCAGGTCATCGCACGGCGGCTGGGGCTCACCGGGGCGCTCGGGACCGTGGCGGAGTCCGTGGGCGGTGTGTACACGGGCAAGCTCGTCGGCGAGCCCTTGCACGGGCCCGCGAAGGCGGAGGCGGTACGCGCGCTGGCCGCGGCGGAGGCGCTGGACCTCTCGCGCTGCGCGGCGTACAGCGACTCCCACAACGACATCCCGATGCTCTCCCTGGTGGGGCATCCGTACGCCATCAATCCCGACAGCAAGCTGCGCAAGCACGCGCGTGCGAAGGACTGGCGGCTTCGGGACTACCGGACGGGCCGCAAGGCGGCGAAGGTCGGGATTCCGGCCGCCGCGGGCGTGGGCGCGGTCGCGGGCGGCACCGCCGCGGCGATCGCACTGCACCGACGCCGGCGGTAACGGACGGCGACCGAGGGCGCGCCTCCCGCCATTGTGCGAGCGGGGCCGTCCGCCGCCGGTGTGCGAGCGGATACCCCCCCCCCCCCGCCGTTGTGCGAGCGGAAGCCCTCCTGCACCCGGTGTTCAAGTGGGTGCCCCTCCGCCGCCGGTGTGCGACCGGGGGTACCTGCCGCCCGTGGCGGGGCGGGACCGTGCACGGATGCGCTGAGGCGGCCCCGTGGCTCAGGGCCGTCCGCCCGCCTCAGGAGCAACGCCGAGCACTTTCGAAACACCGGGCAATCCAGTCCCCGTACCCACGCGACGCCACACCCAGTCCTCCGTCCTGCACCCGGCCACAACACGCCCTGTACCGACCCCGAAGTCGAGCCAATTCGATCAACAAGTGGTCACTCCCCGGCACTTGATCAGCCGTCAATCGGTTACAGAAGCGACGTAATCGATGATTTGAGCAACTGGGCGTAGCGGCACCTGTACGAAGCGTTATTCTCCTCAGACGCAAACCGGTACCCCTCTCGTCGCTACGACGAGTGAAAGGTCCCGCACTGCACGTGATGGAAGCTCTGCCTCTGGGAGTCCCGTGTACCCACACGTCGGGGTTGACGCCTCGGGCCTGGCTACGCTGCGCGCAACGGTCCGAGACCTGTTGCGCGGCTTCGTCCCCACCGCGTACGCCGTCCCCGCATTCACCACCGCCGCGCCGCTCGGCCCGTGCTACGCACTGGCCGAGGGCAGCGCCGCGGTCGGCAGACGTGGCCGCGCCGCCGGTGCGACCACCGCACGGCGTCCGGCCGCCGACAGCGACAGCGCCCGGATGATGGACCTCGTGGAGCGCGCCCAGGCCGGCGAGGCCGACGCGTTCGGCCGGCTCTACGACCAATACAGCGACACCGTGTACCGCTACATCTACTACCGGGTGGGCGGCAAGGCGACCGCCGAGGACCTGACGAGCGAGACCTTTCTGCGCGCCCTGCGCAGGATCGGTACGTTCACCTGGCAGGGGCGCGATTTCGGCGCCTGGCTGGTCACGATCGCGCGGAATCTGGTCGCCGACCACTTCAAGTCCAGTCGGTTCCGGCTGGAAGTGACCACCGGCGAGATGCTCGACGCCAACGAGGTCGAACGCTCGCCCGAGGACTCGGTACTGGAGTCCCTCTCCAACGCCGCGCTGCTCGACGCGGTGCGCCGACTCAACCCCCAGCAGCAGGAGTGCGTGACACTCCGCTTCCTCCAGGGCCTCTCGGTCGCCGAGACGGCCCGCGTGATGGGCAAGAACGAGGGCGCGATCAAGACTCTGCAGTACCGCGCCGTGCGTACCCTCGCCCGTCTCCTGCCCGAAGACGCCCGCTGAGCGCCGCATCCGAAGGCACACTCTCCGCGTTCCCCAACTCACCCTCGGTGAAAGACTGTTGACTTCGCCGCCCGTTACCCCTCCGTCCGTAACCCAAGTGCCGCGCCGCTCGTTGTGCGGGATGCAGGCTCCCTGTGGTCACGCCCCGGCCGACTCCGATCCCTCGATCGTGTGGTTGCGGCCGGGACGTGCAACCCTCAGGACCCCCTGGGGAGTCGACCGTCATGACGAGAGGAGGTGCCGCCAGTGATCGCGAACGTATCGGCGCACCGGCGGGCGAACGCCTTCGCCCAGGCCCTGGAGGAGCAGTCCGATCGGGGCACGGCGGCCGAGCAGTCCGAGGAATCGGCCCCGGCTGCTGCGGAACAACCGACCGAACAGGGCCGTTTGTTGGCCCTCACGGTCGGTCTTGGCGCGTTGCCGAAGCCGACACTTGATCCCGAGGTCAAGGTCATCCAGCGGGCACAGCTGGTGGCTCAGTTCGAGGCGATGCTCCAGGGAGGCGGCACGGTATCCGATCCCGCCTTCCCCGAGCAGCGCTCCGTGCGGGGCCGCGGCGCCCACAGGGCCGCACCGCTGGGCAAGTTCCGTCCGCGCACGCGTCTGGCCAAGGGCCTCACGGCCGGCGGCCTCAGCGTGGGTGTCGCCGCCAGTGCCTTCGGCGGAGTGGCCGCCGCCAGCGGGGAGGCCCTGCCCGGGGACTCTCTGTACGGGCTCAAACGCGGCATCGAGGACTTCAAGCTCGGCCTGGCCGACGGCGAGGACGAGCGCGGGCAGGTCTACCTCGACCAGGCGTCCACCCGGTTGAGCGAGGCCCGTCGGCTGATGGAACGCGGCCGCAGCGGCCCTCTCGACCACGAGTCGCTCGGTGAGGTCCGCCGTGCCCTTTCCGGGATGACCCACGACGCCTCCGAGGGCCACCGACTGCTGACCGCGGCCTACGAGCGGGACCCCGAGTCGCTGGGCCCCATCCAGGCCCTCTCCGCGTTCTCCGACTCGCACCGGGACGCCTGGGGCGCCCTGCGCGAGCGGCTGCCGGTGCAGCTCGGGGACGTCAGTGAGCAGGTGTCGTCGGTCTTCGACGCCATAGACCAGGATGTCGCCCCGCTGCAGTCCCTGCTTCCGCAGCCCCCCGTCCCCAGCGGCGGCGGCGAGGACAGCAAGAGGCGCGGCCCCGGCAGCGGGCCCGCCACGGGTGCCACCGAGTCCGAGCGCGGCTCGACGGCACCCAGCAGCGGCAGCGGTTCCTCGGCCGGCGGCGACACCGGCAGCGAGGGCCCCAGCCGGTCCGCCGAGACCGGCGAGGAGTCCGACAGCCTGCTCGGTGGCAACACCGGAGGGCTGCTCGACCCGCCGAAGGACAGCGGCAGCGCCTCCCCGTCGCAGACCAGACCGCCGACGACCGCACCCGACGTCACGTTGCCACCGCTGCTGCCCGGCCTGCTGCCCGGGCTCGGGCTCGACGCCGAGGACGCCGAGTAGGTTCCGGGTCGTACGAATGTGGGGCGTCCCTCGGAGGAGGGGCGCCCCCGTCGTCGTACGGTCGGAAAGGGGCGGTCGGAAATGGCCGGAAGAAGACCGGCTCAGAAGAAGACCGAGCGGCGCTGCACCAGCAGCTTGTACAGGGTGTGCTGGATCTGTTCCCTGACCTGGTCGGTCAGGTTGAACATCAGCATCGGGTCCTCGGCCGCCTCCGGCGGATAGCCGTCCGTGCGAATGGGCTCACCGAACTGGATCGTCCACTTGGTGGGCAGGGGGATCGCGCCGAGCGGGCCCAGCCACGGGAACGTGGGCGTCAGCGGGAAGTACGGAAAGCCCAGGAGCCGCGCCAGGGTCTTCGCGTTGCCGAGCATCGGATAGATCTCCTCCGCGCCGACGATCGAGCACGGGACGATCGGAGCGCCCTGGCGCAGCGCTGTGGAGACGAAGCCGCCCCGGCCGAAGCGCTGGAGCTTGTAGCGCTCGCTGAAGGGCTTGCCGATGCCCTTGAACCCCTCCGGCATCACACCGACGAGCTCGCCCTGTCCGAGGAGCCGTTCGGCGTCCTCCGCGCAGGCCAGGGTGTGACCGAGCTTGCGGGCGAGTTCGTTGACGACCGGCAATACGAAGACCAGGTCGGCGGCGAGGAGGCGCAGATGACGGCCGGCCGGATGGTGGTCGTGCACGGCGACCTGCATCATCAGGCCGTCCATCGGGAGCGTGCCGGAGTGGTTGGCGACGATCAGCGCGCCGCCCTCGGACGGGATGTTCTCGATGCCCTTCACCTCGACCCGGAAGTACTTCTCGTACACCGGGCGCAGCAGGGACATCAGCACCTGGTCGGTGAGTTCGGCGTCGTAGCCGAAGTCGTCGACCTCGTAGTCGCCGGTCAGGCGGCGGCGCAGGAAGGCGAGTCCGGCGGCGACGCGGCGGTCCAGGCCGCCCTCGTCCAGGGGCCGCTGTTCGTCGGACCCGCCCGGTGGCTGATTCTCATGTGGCACGGGAACATCATCCTGCGCACGCGTCCGGCCGGGCAGGGGCTGGACCTCCCCGGCCTCACGGACCCGTGCGGACTCCCCGCCGGGCCGACGGCTTCCTCCGCTCCGGCCGCGCCGCGGCGGCCGCTGCGCGGCGCTCCCGCGGGACCGGTCGTCGTCGAACGGAATGACCTTGGCGTCCGCCATCGTTGATGCGCTCCTCAGTTGGCGCTCTGAGTCGGGGGGTGGCCGCCGCCCGTGACGGGCAGCGCGGCGATCCGGTCGACGGCCCCCGCGAGGGCCTCGGGCGGCAGAAGTCCGGGTCCGCGGCTGCGCGCGAAGTCCGCAAACGTTTCCGCAGTGGTGTACTTGGGCCGGAATCCCAGCGTCTCGCGCATCTGGGTCGTGTCCACCACCCGGCCGTGGGTCAGCAGCCGGATCTGTTCCGGCGAGAAGTCCGTCATGCCCAGGGTACGCACCAGCGAGCCGGCCCATGTGACGGCGGGCAGCAGCAGCGGCACGGTGGGGCGGCCGAGCCGCCGGGAGCACTGGGAGAGCAGCAGGACGCCGTCGCCGGCGATGTTGAACGTGCCGCTGTTGAGGGTGCCTCGGCGCGGCTCGTGCGAGGCGATCCGCAACACCTCGATCACGTCGTCCTCGTGCACGAACTGCAGCCGTGGGTCGTAGCCGAGGACGGTCGGCAGCACGGGCAGCGAGAAGTACGAGGCGAGCGGCGAGTCGGCGCTGGCGCCCAGGATGTTGGCGAACCGCAGCACACACACCGCCACGTCCGGCCGGCGACGCGCGAACCCGCGCATGTACCCCTCGACCTCCACCGTGTCCTTGGCGAAGCCGCCGCTGGGCAGCGACTTGGGCGGGGTCGTCTCGCTGAAGACGGCCGGGTCACGGGGCGCGGAACCGTAGACGTTGGTACTGGACTTCACCACCAGCCGCCGTACGGTCGGGGACTTCTGGCAGGCGCCGAGCAGTTGCATGGTGCCGATGACGTTGGTCTCCTTGACCGTGGCACGGTTGCCGCTGCCCAGGGCGGTCGCGGTGACGTCCATGTGGACGACGGTGTCGGCGGCCGTCTCGGCCAGCACGCGCGCGATGGTGGGCTGGCGGATGTCGGCACGGATGAACTCCGCACCGCCCAGATGGTGCTCGGGCGGTACCGCGTCCACGGCGATGACCCGTTCCACCTCGGGGTCCCGCTGGATCCGTCGTACGAACCGGCCCCCCAGCTGACGGGCCACTCCGGTCACGAGCACGACCTTGCCCACGATCCGCGCCTTCCTTCCAGCCCTCGTACCGCTGCCGAGTTCCCCGTCTGCGGCCAACCTAGCGGTTTGTTGTTGCGCTGTGATGACCGCCCACTGCACCAGGTGACGGGAAATCACGGTCGTACGACCAGGGTCTCGCGCCCACCGGGCGGGGACGCGCGAGGGGCCCGTCCGAACCGGGACATGCGTGTGGCCCCCCACCGAACGTGGTGGGGGGCCACAGTCACGCCTTCGCGGCGTTGCGGTGCGTCGATCTACCGCCGGTGTTGCTTTTCCAGCGGTTACTTCTTGTTACGACGCTGCACGCGCGTGCGCTTGAGCAGCTTGCGGTGCTTCTTCTTGGCCATCCGCTTGCGCCGCTTCTTGATAACAGAGCCCACGACTACCCTCGCTCACTTCTCATCACTCGGTGTTTGGGCGCCATGGGCCCACACGACCTACGAGGGGCTAGCCTACCCGCCCGAGCGCTGAGGTCGTAATCGAGGTGTTCGGGGAGATCGGAAAGTGCCCTGAGCCGATCTCCCCGAGTCGCCGTCAGACGGTTTCCACCCCCACATAGCTGTCACGGAGGTACTCGTGAACCGCGTTCTCGGGGACGCGGAAGGACCGCCCCACCCTGATCGCGGGCAGATGGCCGCTGTGCACCAACCGGTACACGGTCATCTTCGACACTCGCATCACCGAGGCGACCTCCGCCACGGTAAGGAACTGAACCTCACTCAGAGGCCTCTGATCTCCAGCTGCAGCCATGACACACCTGAACCTTCCGCACTCGACTCGACGGCCACCGGCTTCCCCTTCCGGTGACTCTTCGTCGCTGCGTGCTCACTCCCCAGACTAGGGGCGGGTGATGCGAGTGGGGAAGAGGTGCACCTATCGGCGGCCTACTGTGACAGACACGCCCGATTGAGTACGTAGCGGGTCAGCGGACGGTAGTAATCAGACCGCACAGCGTCATCAAGTGGAACGACCACGGCCACTCGCCCCTCCGCTTCACCCACAAACGGGGCCGGATCGTCCGTATCAGCCAGCCCAATGGTCTCGACCCCCAGCTGACCTGCACCGCAGACCCATCCGTGGTCCCCGATGACCAGCTCGGGGAGCGGCCCGCCGGCCTCGGCGATGGCGCCCAGAACGGTACGAACCGGGAGGGGTGAATGCGTGTGTGCGCCGGTCGCACAACCCTGCTCGCGCGCGCCGGGTTCCCGCATCAGCGCGACGCCTCGCACGTAATCAAGGTTGTACGTGCGTAGGCCGAACCTAGTCGTTATGTCGACAGAGCGACCCTTCGCGGGGGTGAGGACGGCACATCCTGCCGCCGACATGGCGTCCGCCAGGTCGCCGTAGAAACCGAGCAACCGATGCGGATGACCGGTCCCGAACAACACAGGCGCACCACGCTGCGCGACGACGGCGAGCCGCGCGGAGAACGCCTCCAGGGCGGCGAGGGTCCGTTCCGGGTCGATCACATCCTGGCCTGAAACACACCTCGGATCAGCGGACACACCACACTTGCCCGCCATCAGCTCGATCAAGTCCCGCTCGGTCCATGGCCATTCAGGATCAATCCCGATCAACAAACGAGGATCGCGCGCCGCGAACCCCCGATAACTTCGTAGGCTCACTTCCCGGGAGGTCGCCACGACCCCGGCCAGCCGAGCAGCGAGAAGGTGCGCGCGGAGGTGGGACCGCGAGACGCCGGCCGTGGGGGTGGGCATGGGGCGATGGTGACGGATGCGGGTGGGTGGCGGAAGCCGGAACGGGGATACGGGGCTCGGTCGGCGTAACGCCACGGGCCGTACACCACAGCCCGTACGGCACGACTTCTACGGCAACAACCCCCGCAGCGGGAACACCGCCCGCCGTGTGGCCAGCACCGCCTGGTCCAACCGGTCCGCGGGGTCGTACCCCGCCTCCCAGTCGTCCCACTCCACGGGCCAGCGGCCATCGGTCATCCGTCCCGGCGCCAACTGCCGCGTCCGGGCGAAGACCTCCTGCCTCCACTGCTCGGGAACCATCGCCTCGGGCGCCACCTCCCGCCCGGCGGCGATCGCCACCAAGTGCGTCCAGGACCGCGGGACCACGTCCACCACGGCGTACCCACCCCCGCCCAGGGCCACCCAGCGCCCCTCGGCGTACTCGTGCGCCAGTTCATGACAGGCGACCTGCACGGCGCGCTGCGCGTCCAGGGAGACCGCCAGATGCGCCAACGGGTCCTCGAAATGCGTGTCGGCCCCGTGCTGGGTCACCAGCACCTGCGGCCGGAACCCCGCGACGAGTTCCGGCACCACCGCGTGGAACGCCCGCAGCCACCCGGCGTCCCCCGTACCCGCCGGCAACGCCACGTTCACCGCCGCCCCCGCCGCGGCACCGGACGCACCCGTCTCCTCCGGCCACCCCGTCTGCGGGAACAAGGTCCGGGGATGCTCATGCAGCGAGATCGTCAGAACCCGCGGATCCTCCCAGAAGGCCGCCTGCACACCGTCGCCGTGATGCACGTCGACGTCCACGTAGACGACCCGCTCCGCCCCCAGCTCCAGCAGCCGGGCGATGGCCAGCGAGGCGTCGTTGTAGATGCAGAACCCCGACGCCGCCGCCGGCATCGCGTGATGCAGCCCGCCCGCGAAGTTCACCGCGTGCAGCGCGTCCCCACGCCACACGGCCTCCGCCGCCCCCACCGACTGCCCGGCGATGAGGGCCGACACCTCGTGCATGCCGTCGAACGCCGGATCGTCCGACGTCCCCAGTCCGTACGACTGATCGGCCGCCCGCGGATCGAGCGACGCGGCCTTCACCGCCTCGATGTAGTCCTCCCGATGGACCAGCCGCAGCGTCGACTCCCCCGCCGGCTTCGCCGCGACCACGTCCATCTCGCGATCGAGCCCGAACGCCTCGACCAGCCTCCGGGTCAGCGCCAGCCGGACCGGATCCATCGGATGCTCCGGCCCGAAGTCATAGCCCGTTACCGCCTCGTCCCACATCAGCTGTGCTCGGCCGCTCATGCCCGCCACCGTATCGGTCCGGTTGAGCCGCGAACGACCGGGCGTACAGGAGTGTCACCAGCACCAACACCATGGGCACGAGCATCGCCCCGCGATAGCTCCACGCGTCCCCCAGCACCCCCACCAACGGCGAACCGATCAAGAACCCCACATAGTTGAAGACATTGAGCCGCGCCACCACCGCGTCCGAAGCCCCCGGGAACAACCGCCCACCCGCCGCGAACGTCTGCGGAACCAGCACGCACAACCCCAGCCCCACCAAGGTGAACCCGGCCATCCCGACCCAGGTCCCGGGCGCCCCCGCCACCACCCCGAACCCCACCGCGGCGAGCACCGCCCCACCCCGCACCACCCCGACGGCCCCGAACCGCCGTACCCCGAAGTCTCCCAGGGCCCGCCCCACCAGCGTGGTGACCATGTAGACGTTGTAGGGAACCGTCGCCATCTGCTCCGAACTCCCCAGCACGTCCTGCAAATACTTCGCGCTCCAGTTGGAAACGGTCGCGTCCCCGATGTAGGCGAAGGTCATCACCAGGCACAACGGCAGCAATGCCCGGAAGACGACACCCCCTGCCTCGCCGGACGCCGCGCCCTCCCCCTCGGCCGCCTTGCCGGAACCACCGTCGACGTACCACCGGCTCCCCACCAGCGCCGCCGGCACCAGCACCCCCACCACCGGCAGATAGGACACAACCAGAGCCACCTCTCCCCGCGCCCCCACCCAGGCCAGCGAGGCCCCCACGATCCCCCCGAGGCTGTACGCGGCGTGGAACCCGAGCATGATGCTCCGCCCGTACGACCGCTGCAGGCTCACCCCGAGCATGTTCATCGACGCGTCCAGCGCCCCCACGGCCAGCCCGAACACGGCCAGCGCGACGGCCAGCTCCACCATCCGCTCCCCGGCGCCCACCCCGAGCAGCGCCAGCAGCACCACGGGCTGGGACCACCGCAGCACCGAACTGGGCGGTACACGCCTGACCAGCCGCTCGGTGGCCACGCTGCCGACACCGGCCAGCACCGGTACCGCGGCCAGAAACGCCGGCAGCAGCGCGTCGGAGACCCCGTACCGGTCCTGGATCGCCGGAATCCGCGTCACCAGCAGGGCAAAGGCGACGCCCTGGGCGAAGAAGCCGAACGCCAACGAGGCCCTGCCGCGCCGCAGCACACGAGTCATGGCGGCGAGCGTAGGGCCCCGACGTACCGCTGGGTATATCCAGCCAAAGATGAATTCCCCTCAGTTTCGTGCCGTGGATCAGATCAGCAGCTCAGCCAACTCCCGCATGTCGTCGAAGAGTCGCGTCGCCCGGGCCAGCCTCGCCGCCGGCGTCATGGCGGTGAACCCGTACACGTCCATCCCGGCCGCGACCGCCGCCTGCACCCCCAACCGGCTGTCCTCGACGACGACACACCGCTCCGGCGCGACCCCCATCCGCTCGGCCGCGTGAAGGAACAGATCAGGCGCCGGCTTCCCCCGCCCCACATCCTCCGAACTGAAGATCCGCCGGTCGTCGAACCACCGCTCCAGCCCCGCCGCCCGGTGCCCCACCCGAATCCGCTCATGGCTCCCCGACGAGGCCACGCAGTACGGCACCCCCTCGGCCGCCAGCTTCCCGAGGACGTCCGCGGCGCCGGGCACCGCCTTCAACTCCCGCCGGAACGCCGCGAAGACCCGCCCGTGAAAGACCTCGTCGAAGTCAGCGGGCAACCGCTGCCCGGTCCGCTCCGCCACCAGGTCGTGCACACGGTGCATGGCGGCACCCATGTAGTCACGCAGGGAGTCCTCATAGGAGGTCGGATGCCCAAGTTCGGTGAGGTACGCCGCCAGAAGCCGGTTGGAAAGGGGCTCACTGTCGACGAGCACACCGTCGTTGTCGAAGATCACCAGGTCATAGCGCATAACTGAACCCTAAACGCAGAAAACCCCGCATCCGAAGATGCGGGGTTTCCTTCAATATTTGTTCGGCGGCGTCCTACTCTCCCACAGGGTCCCCCCTGCAGTACCATCGGCGCTGTAAGGCTTAGCTTCCGGGTTCGGAATGTAA